>DASQJI010000148.1:0-8684 GCA_035631175.1 Parafilimonas sp. | reverse complement strand
GGCGACTGACCTTTATTTTAACCGTTTAATTTGGATGCTGCCAACGGGCGAGTATGGTGTTTACGATAAGCGCCACCTTTTCGCCTACGGTGATGAGCACAATCATTACAGCAGCGGCAGTAAGCGATTGATCGCGTCGGTGAATGGATGGAAAATAAATTTGCAGGTTTGTTACGATCTGCGATTTCCTGTTTGGGCACGTCAGTCGCCTCCTTTCCTTTCCGACACGGACGGCGGCTCTTCGTCCTTGTTACAAAAAGCTGAAACCTCGCTGGAATATGATGTATTGATCTATGTTGCAAACTGGCCTGAGCGAAGATCTCTTGCCTGGAAAACTTTATTGCAGGCCCGCGCCATTGAAAACCAGTGTTACGTGATCGGTGTGAATCGTGTAGGCGAAGATGGCACCGGTGTCTATTATGCAGGTGACAGCATGGTGGTGAACGCCATGGGAGAAATATTGTACCATAAACAGCATGAAGAAGATGTTTTCACAACACAGTTAAATAAGGAGCATCTCGAAGAAACAAGGAAAAGATTTCCTTTTTGGAAAGATGCCGACAGGTTCATCATCACTAATGAGTAATCGAAAAGCATACATCGCTTCAACAATTTTTACAGGGTACAACGCACTACCGCTGCATGCCGTGATAGTAGATGATGCAAAAATCGAGGACGTAATTCCGTTTCAAAACGTCGATAGACGTTGCGAAATCATTGACTTTAAAGATTCGGTGATCGCCCCGGCTTTTATCGACCTGCAGTTGTACGGCGCATATAAAAGATTACTGGCAACATACCCTGATGCAGAAACTGTGAAAGCTATTTATGAATACAGCAAGTCAGGTGGCGCATCGCATTGCATGCCCACCGTTGCGACAAACACCTATGCGACGATCTTTAAATGTATTGACGCGATCAAAAGTTATTGGCATGCAGGTGGAGCAGGCGTTTTAGGATTACATGTCGAAGGTCCTTGGATCAGCAAAGAAAAACGAGGTGCTCACAATGAAGAGTGGATATTTATTCCGATGGTTGAGAAAGTTAAAGAATTACTTGACTATGGAAAAGACGTCATCAAAATAATAACATTAGCGCCTGAAGTTTGCAGCGACGAAATTATAGGCCTTATTCATTCTTATGACGTTCTCGTTTCTGCTGGACATACCAACGCCAGTTATGAAAGAGCGACCGAGGCCTTCAATAACGGCATAAAAACGGCAACGCATTTATACAATGCGATGAGCGCACTGCAGCACCGTGACCCTGGTATGGTGGGCGCCATCCTCGATCATCCTTCCGTTTTTTCCAGCATTGTCCCGGACGGATACCACGTGAGTTTTCCTGCGATCCGAATTGCAAAAAAAATTATGGGGAACCGATTATTCGCGATTACCGATGCGGTTACCGAAACAACCGAAGGGTTCTATAAGCACACGCTTGAAGGAGATAAATATACTGCCAACGGCATTTTGAGCGGCTCTGCTTTGACGATGAACAAGTGTGCAAAGAATTTCGTTGACCAATGTGGGATCGATGTGGATGAGGCACTCCGGATGTGCAGTCTTTATCCGGCGCGGGTAATAAGAAAAGAAATGGAACTGGGTTTGATCGAAGCTGGAAGAAATGCGAACATGGTCATACTCGATAAGCAGTTCAACGTTCTGCAGACGTTGACTGCATCTTAAGCTTAAGAGCTTTTCTTTTTTTATCAACGGACTCAACAAATTCATCCTTAGCACTCGCATAGTCGTTCACGGAATCCCAGGATCTTTTTGCCAGCTCTAACTTCAACTTTTCATAACCTTTGCGTAGGGACGGATTTTCGCGCAATTGGTCCCGAAAAAACAAAAGTTTCTGCCAGAAGTCGGAATGGAACGAGGTGAGGTGTATCTGGTGGGTGCGTACTCCATTCTGCTCTTTTTGAAAGAATCTTCGTTCCGGAATAAGTTGGTTGTACCTCTCCATGTATTCGTAGCCGAATGGTTTGAGATACTCTTCGATCGGAGTGATATCATCAGGCAAGACCTCCACGCCCACCATAATATCTATCACAGGTTTTGACTTCAGATCTTTTACTGACGTACTTCCAACGTGCTCGACCAGGCAATTGTTTATAGGAAATGCCTGCATCACCAGCGCCACTTCATGTTCATACATTTTCGGCCACTCCGGATTGTAGTCGGCGATTGTGACTGTCATTGTAAAAAATAACTGTTAGATTTTGGTGTTATTATGGCAAAACGAAAATGGTGCAAAGGACCATAATTTATTTATCAAAGATAAATTGAGGCGTGATTCGTTTGGCGTTGACTAAACAGTTAAACGATAAACCGCGTTTCAAATTGGTTTAGATGATCTCCCAAACTTCGCTTCCTCTTAAAAGTCTTTCAAGGTTGCCATGCCCTTTTGCTGCGATCGTAGTATCAATCTGTTGTTGCAGGATGTCTTCATAACAGCCGCGCTCGGTTTCATAGAACACACCAAAAGGCCGCGGCAGGTGGCCGTCGCGTTTTGGATCATCAAACATCCTGACCAATATCTGAGCTTTATAAAAATCAAATTCGTCATGTACCCAAACGTCGTCCACACTTGCATTAACACCCAACTCAACGACGACAGGTTTGAAGCCGTCTAACTTAACTCCTTTATTTTTCGCAGCGCCAAACAGTAAAGGTTTGCCTGGTTCCAGGAACAACGTTTCTTCAGGTTTGGTTGCTTTTTCAGTAAACGCTTCGAAAGCGCCGTCGTTGAAAATATTGCAGTTTTGGTAAATCTCTAAGAACGATGAGCCCTTGTGTTTATTAGCACGCACAAGCATTTCCTGGAGATGTTTCGGGTCCCGGTCCATACTGCGGGCAATGAATGTTGCGTCAGCGCCCATAGCAAGCGCCAATGGATTGAATGGTTGGTCGATACTGCCGAGCGGCGTGCTTTTGGTCACTTTATTTCGTTCCGAAGTCGGAGAATATTGACCTTTCGTTAAGCCATAGATCTGGTTATTGAACAATAAAATGTTGACGTCAAAATTTCTGCGCAGCAGATGGATGGTGTGGTTACCACCGATGCTCAATCCGTCACCGTCGCCGGTAACTATCCATACACTCAGATCCGGGCGGGCGGCTTTCAGGCCGCTGGCTATCGCCGTTGCGCGACCGTGAATTGAGTGCATGCCATAAGTGTTCATATAATAGGGGAACCGGCTGCTACAGCCAATGCCGCTGATGATCACAATATTTTCCCTCGGCACGCCGATCGTCGGCATTACTTTTTGTACCTGCGCTAAAATCGAATAATCCCCGCACCCAGGGCACCAGCGCACTTCCTGGTCGGTAACGAAGTCTTTTGCAGTCAAGGTTGGTGCTCCATTCGCAACACTATTCATACATCAAAAAATAAATTGTCAGCGAAGATAGGATTTTTTATTGGACAGTGATAGGGCTCACAGATCACACAGATACTCACTGATTCAAGCCGAATAAGTACCCTGACTGAAATTCGATCAAGCAATAGTCCGCCACCTTTAGCCAAAAATCCGGGCACATCTGTGCCATCTGTGAGAAACAACTTCCCGTAGAATTCATGTTCGTCACTTTCACATTCACTCTCATTAACTAACTTGCACACTCTTAAAAAATTTGCGAAATGGAAAACGGTCTGTATGATTTTGGAATGGTCGGACTTGGCGTAATGGGCAGTAATTTTTTACTGAACATGGCCGATCATGGTTACAAAGTCATTGGATTTGACCTGGATGCTGCAAAGGCAAAAAAACTCGAAGATGAAGCCACATCCGGAACAACGGTAAAGGGAGTCATCACGTTACAGGACATGGTTCAACAGCTCGACAAACCGCGGCGCATCATGATGCTCGTCCCCGCGGGTAAACCGGTTGATGAGGTGATCAGCAACTTAATTCCACTGCTTGAAGCCAACGACGTATTGATCGATGGTGGCAACTCGCATTACACTGACACGTTGCGCCGCGTGCGCACGCTGGAAGAAAAAGGCATTCACTTTATGGGCATGGGCGTAAGCGGCGGCGAAGAAGGAGCACGCAAAGGGCCGAGTATAATGCCGGGTGGCGACTTGTCAGCGTGGCAACGTGTAAAGCCTATACTCGAAGCCGTTTCCGCAAAAGTTGATGGCGAGCCCTGCGTCGCTTACATGGGTAAAGATGCAGCAGGTCATTATGTGAAAATGGTGCACAACGGCATTGAATACGCCATTATGCAGTTGATAAGTGAAGTGTATGACTTGTTGAAAAGAGGACTTGGCTTGAGCAATAACAAGCTGGCGAATGTGTTTAAAAAATGGAATGAGGAGGAACTGCAGTCTTTCCTGGTTGAAATAACATCCGAAATATTTTTGAAAAATGATGAGGATGCAAAAGAAAGATTGGTTGACGTGATCTCTGATAAAGCAGGCTCAAAGGGAACCGGCAAATGGACATCACAGGATGCGATGGAACTGCCTGTTTCAATTCCCACGATCGATGTGGCTGTCGCAATGCGCACTTTGTCGGGTTATAAAGAAGAAAGGATCGTTGCTTCACAGTTATACCGTCATGAAGTAAAAGAATTAAAAGGAAAGAAAGACGATGATTTGAAGCAGATCAGGGACGCTTTATATTTTGCGACCATCATTTGTTACGCGCAAGGACTGGCAATGTTGTATAAGGCATCCTCTGAATTAAGCATGGATATTCCGTTGCACGATGTAGTTAAGATATGGCGCGGAGGTTGCATTATTCGTTCCTCGCTGCTCGAAGACTTCTACAAGGCTTTCACAAAAGACCAGGTGCTGTCAAATATCTTATTGGATAAAAGTGTAGCTAAGCTTTTAAAGAAAAGGGAAAAGAACATACGCGCGGTGATCCGACTCGCCGTGCAAAGCAAGATACCGGTCATGGGTTTTATGAGCGCACTGGGTTATTTTGATGCATACTGTACTGAACGGATGCCAACCAACCTGATCCAGGCGCAACGCGACTATTTTGGCGCCCACACCTATGAGCGAATAGACAAGGAAGGAAAATTTCATACAGAATGGGTGCATGAAGTTGTAAAAGGAGAAAAGCATGGCGCAGAAACAGAGAACCCCACCGCGCCGGCCCATAAGCGGCGCGGCAAACCAACCGTAAACGATTTAAAAACAAATTGAAAATTATTTAAAATAACTTAGAATCTTTATCACTTGCTTAAATCTCGTCAAAGGGATTTAATTAAATTCCCCTGTAGGGGCCAGGGCTTATGAACAACAGACGACCACCTGCTTCTATTATTTTTATTTTCGGTGGAAGCGGAGATCTTAACCAGCGTAAGCTAACTCCCGCTTTATACAATTTATTCATCGACGGTTGGATGCCCGAACAATTCTCGATTGTCGGGATCGGGCGGACGCCTTTTTCGGACGACGACTTCAGAAAACACTTGCTGGAAGGGATAAGGGAATTCAGCCGGAGAAAAGACGGCGACGATGGATCATGGGAGAAATTCTCTGCCTGCATTTCTTATTTGCAAATGGATGCCGAAGACGAGGCCGCTTACAAAAACATCTCAGATCGTGTTCAAAAGTTTCAGCAAGAGATCGGCAAACAACCAAACGCACTGTTCTACCTGGCCGTTGCGCCTCAACTGGTGCCTGACATTGCAAAGAAATTATCGACGGTAAAAGTGTGCAGCGATGAAAAAGCTACGCGGATCGTGATCGAAAAGCCTTTTGGCCATGATCTCAAAAGTGCCCATGACCTGAATGTCTTGCTTACCCAAATGTTTGCTGAAGACCAGATCTATCGCATTGATCATTATCTCGGCAAAGAGACTGTTCAAAACATCCTGGCGTTACGTTTTGCGAATGCATTATTTGAACCAATATGGAACCGCAATTACATCGATCATGTACAGATCACCGTCGCGGAAACGGTAGGCGTTGAAGGTCGCGGCGGTTATTATGAGCAAAGCGGCGCGTTAAGAGACATGGTGCAAAACCATATTCTGCAGTTGTTGTGTATGGTGGCGATGGAAGCGCCGGTGAATTTTGAAGCGAACGAGATCCGAAATAAAAAGGTTGACGTTTTAAATGCACTTCGAAAAATAACGAAGGAAGAAGTGCGTGATTTCGCAGTGCGCGGTCAGTATGGCGACGGCTGGATCAAGGGTGAAAAAGTGAACGGTTACCGGCAGGAAGAAAAGGTGAACAAAAATTCAAATGTTGAAACGTTTGCTGCCGTAAAATTTTATATCGACAACTGGCGCTGGCAAAGTGTTCCGTTCTATGTTCGCACAGGAAAGTACATGCATCAGAAAACGTCCGTCATTACCATTCAATTTAAACCAGCGCCACATTATGCTTTTCCTGCCGAGGCCGCTGAAACGTGGAGGCCGAACCGGTTAACGATCAGTATTCAGCCGGAGATGGACATTCGTTTACGGTTCCAGGCAAAGCGCCCTGGACAGAGCATGACGCTAAATCCGGTTGACATGATCTTCAGTTACCAGGATTGGTATAAAGACGATCATGAACCCGAGGCTTATGAAACTTTGCTACTCGACGTGATGGAGGGAAATCCAGCTCAGTTCATGCGCGCTGACCAGGTTGAAGCCGCGTGGAATGTAGTGATGCCTGTGATCGAAGCGTGGGAACAAAGGCCGCCGATCGATTTTCCAAATTATGCGCCGGATAGCTGGGGACCCGAAGACGCCGAAGCGCTGATAGCCCGTGATGGCCACAATTGGATAACGCTGCCACCGCGAGAGAAACGCTGAAACTTTGAAACACTGAAACATCAACAATGGAACTGCACGTTTGTAAAAATTATGAAGAACTCAGCGACCACGTCGCCGACTGGATGGTGGGCTACATCTGTAAAACGTTGGCTACAAAAGACCGCTTTTCTATCGTTCTTACGGGAGGCAGTACACCAAAAAGATTGTATGAGCTGCTAGCCAGCGACGAATACAATCATAAAATAGACTGGAGCCGCGCAAATGTTTTTATAGGTGATGAGCGTTTTGTTCCGTTTGATGACGAGCGAAACAATTCGGCGATGATCCAAAAAACTTTACTGGATCATGTGTCTGTGCGGCAGGAACACGTGCACTTCATGCAAACCGAAAACATGAGCCCTGAAACTTCGGCAAACGCATACGAAGAAGTGTTACATTACTATTTCTATCATCAACCGTCGAATGCAGGCGGGTCGGATCGTCAAACTTCAAATCTCAAATCAACATTTGACCTTGTCTTTCTCGGCATGGGCGATGATGCCCACACGCTTTCGCTCTTTCCGGGCCAAACGAATGCTATAGATGAACAAAACAGGTGGTGCACTTACCTGTGGCTCGAACAACAAAACATGCATCGCATCACGCTAACTGCCCCTGTTGTTAACGCGGCGAAGTGCGTCGTCTTCCTCGTTAGCGGAGCTGGCAAAAAAGAAGCGTTGCATAATGTGTTCAATGAAAACTACAACCCGGCAAAATATCCCTCGCAGATCATCAAACCGGCAAGTGGCCAGCTTCACTGGTTCGTAGACGAAGATGCAATGGGCAATCATCTATGAACCGCTCACACATGTTTCCTGTTTCCGTAAACCGGTTTCCGCATCACGTAAGCTCACAGAAACGACAAACATCTTTCTTTGCGCCACAAGTAAAAACCATGCAGAGAATATTTATAGCAACGGCACTACTTCTGTTCACTTCATTAATAACACGGGCGCAAGATCGTTTTTTCGCCAGGACATATACGACAAACGTTTTACCAAAGGGAAACGTTGATTTCGAATTATGGCATACATCAAGATTCGGGCATGAAAATCAATATTACCATGCGCAGGATCAACGCATGGAATTGGAGTTTGGGTTAGGGCATAACTGGCAAACCGCGTTTTATTTCAACCGCTACCAGGAACGGTACAGTGACAGCAGTGATGGCACGCTCACATCAAATGAGATCGGCTTCAGCAATGAGTGGAAGTGGAAACTTAGCGACCCGACATTGAACAGGCTGGGGGCAGCTTTATATGGAGAATGGGGTGTTAAAGGCGGTGATGAGCTTGAGTTTGAAGGCAAGCTGATCCTCGATAAATATGTCGGAAAAAATCTTTTTGCTTTTAATGGCGTGTTTGAATACGAAAAAGAATTTGAGTGGGAAGACGGCAAAATTAAATCCGGTGAATCCGAAACCCCGGTAGAGTTTGATCTCGCCTACATGTACAATTTCAATAGCAGTTTTGGCCTTGGTTTTGAAATGCGCAACCTTAACCAAATTGAAACAGGCGAGGGATGGAAAAACTCGGTGTTATACGGCGGACCCACTATCAATTACCGCACAGGGAAATGGTTTGTTATCGCAAACTATCTTCCGCAATGGGTGAACTTGCACAAGACCGATGAATCGCCCGGGTCTAAAGTACTTGACGAGCAGGAACGAACCGAAGCAAGAATTTTGGTAGGTATTTCGTTTTGATAACCAATGAAGAGATTTATTGCAATATTATCCTTGACTTTCCTGGTGGCATGTGCAGCAACATCCAGGTTTGCGCCAACGGCAGAAGAAATGCCTGCGTTGCAGTCTAAAGTGCCGGGCCTCACCTATGAAGAGGCCAACCAGGGGTACAAACTTTATATATCTCACTGCAGTAATTGTCACCGCCTGCATAATCCAAACGAATACACGGC
>DASQJI010000147.1:0-2716 GCA_035631175.1 Parafilimonas sp. | reverse complement strand
CCCGGAATTATTATCACTCCACTTGCAAATGATGAATTAAAAGGCCCCAGAGGTGAGGGGTATCGCAAAATGATTGAAGCATCGACGGCAAAACGTGCGGGAACCCCTGACGAAGTGGGAACTGTTGGTGCTTTGCTGATGGGTAATGATGGTGCATTTATCACAGGCAGCGACTTCTTAATGGACGGAGGTGTAACAGCGGCCTATTGGTATGGAGAACTGGCTCCGAAATAACGACTGATGCGGCATCAACGCTGATGATCAAACTTTCCTTCGATCACCGCGTCCTGCAATGTAAAATGGTTGGGTAACATAAGATTGAATGATTATTTTTTAAAAAATCAATTATGAAAAAAAGAATGTTAGGTAAAAGCGGGCTGGAAGTATCGGCGCTTGGCCTGGGTTGCATGGGATTGAGTTTCGGTTTAGGTCCCGCTACAGAAAAGCAGAATGCTATTCAATTAATCAGAAAGGCATTTGAACTTGGCGTTACTTTCTTTGACACTGCCGAGGCTTACGGTCCATTTGAAAACGAAGAACTGCTTGGTGAAGCATTAGCGCCGTTTCGAAATGACGTTGTGATTGCAACAAAATTTGGTTTCAAAGAAGGTAAAACATCATTAGGAACCGATAGTCGTCCCGAAAATATTAAAGCAATGACTGAAGCTGCGTTGAAACGTTTAAGAACCGATGTAATTGACTTGCTTTATCAGCATCGTGTTGATCCGAATGTTCCAATTGAAGATGTTGCAGGAACAGTGAAGGATCTGATCAAAGAAGGAAAAGTAAAGCACTTTGGATTATCGGAAGCCGGAGTTCAAACAATTCGCAGGGCACATGCCGTTCAACCGGTTACTGCATTGCAAAGTGAATACTCATTGTGGTGGCGCGAGCCTGAACAGGAAATTTTGCCGGTACTGGAAGAATTAGGAATTGGCTTTGTGCCTTTCAGCCCTTTAGGCAAAGGTTTTTTAACCGGCAAGATTGATGAGAATACCACATTCGATAAATCTGATTTTCGAAACACAGTGCCACGTTTTTCTGAAGAGAACCGGAAAGCCAACCAGGCCCTGGTTGATCTGCTGGCCAAGATTGCTAAAGAAAAAAGGGCCACCAATGCGCAGGTAGCATTAGCGTGGCTGCTTGCACAAAAGCCCTGGATTGTTCCTATTCCTGGTACAACAAAATTGCATCGTCTTCAAGAAAACATCGGCGCAGCGGAAATAATACTGGATGCCGAAGATCTTAAAGAAATTAACGAAGCTGTTTCAAAGATTGAAGTGCAAGGTGCCCGTTATAGTGCACAAGCACAAAAAATGATCGACAGATAACAATTGCATCATCTTAATGAAACACAATAATTAATTAAATGAAAAAAGAAATTTTTATAGTGCTATTGATTGCCGCAAGTTTAGACAATACGGCAAAGGCGCAGGACGCCACGTTATTTCGAAAGGAGAAATTGGCGTAAACAAAGATGATTGTACGGGCACTAGTTGGCTGAATGAATTAAATCATCCTGACAGCAACTTCACGTTTAGCCTGGCACAAGCAGTGTTTGCACCCGGCTCGAAATTAAGCTGGCACATTCATCCGGCAGGGCAATACCTGCTACTTACGGAGGCTGGTTATTACCAGGAAAAAGGACAGCCGGGGCGAATAGTACATAAAGGAGATATAATTACATGTCTTCCCGGAGTAGCACACTGGCATGGCGCAGCGCAAATTAGCAGCTTCGCTTACATTTCTGTTACTCCCGTTACAAAAGGAAAAACAATATGGCTGCAACCTGTAACAGATGAAGAATATATAGTGTAAAATAAAAAACGTTGAGATGTCTCGTTATCTCGACATGACGAGCCAAGGATACCGTTAGAGTCACACTGTAGAGATTTTAATAGCAAGCGGAAATTCTTCAGCGCAATGTTTGATCGTGGTATTCTGCACCCATCAGGGTGTTACCTCATAGCGTTATTCATGCAATTTTGCTTTCATGCTTTTTTGCTATTTTCAAACCTGATCTTCTACCATGCAGAACTTATTCATTGAGTACATATTCCTGATCATGATCATTCTCATACTAGTCATGATCGCGAACCGGCTGCGCGTCGCTTACCCGATCGTGCTCGTACTCGGCGGGCTGCTACTCAGCTTTACTGTCCGGTTTACGAATGCGACTATAAACCCCGAGATGGTCTTTTTTATTTTTCTTCCACCATTACTCTATGAAGCAGCCTGGCAAGTGTCATGGAAAGAGTTTTGGAAATGGCGGCGGATCATTGCAAGTTTTGCGTTTCTCATTGTGATCATTACATCATGCGTTGTTGCCTTCGCTTCCTATTGGATAATTCCGGGTTTCACACTCGCATTAGGCTTTCTGCTGGGCGGCATTATTTCTCCGCCCGATGCAGTGTCGGCATCCACAATAATGCGACAGGTGAAAGTACCAAGAGTACTGCGAAGTATCATCGAAGGTGAAAGTCTACTCAATGATGCTTCGTCTTTGATCGTATACCGTTTTGCTTTAGCGGCAGTAGTTACCGGCGAGTTCCATTTTCAACAGGCAGCAATAAATTTCTTTCTCGTTATCATAGCAGGAACTTTGATAGGTTTGGCTATCGGTTTTATCTTTTACGCTATACACCGGTGGTTTCCCACGACAAGCAGCATAGAAATTATTTTAACGCTGATTGCTCCATACTGTATGTATTATGCC
>DASQJI010000146.1:0-2906 GCA_035631175.1 Parafilimonas sp. | reverse complement strand
ACGTCGTCCTTTTTATTATGAAAACAAGAAGAAAAACAAAGGCAAATAATAGTTACAAGAAACAGCGATAAAATGGCAAGCACCTTTTTCACAATCACAATTTAAGTCTGATGATCTTAATCCTTTAAAACCCTTAATGTGGAAATACTTTTATGTAAGGCTGAGTTTCTTTGTTTACTGTCAACCTTATGATTCGCTAATGTACAAAAATCACAGCTACTGTGATGGTTCAGCAGCGCGATCACCTGGGATGCCGCCGGCAAAAGGAATAGCAGAGAAGTAATGTCCGTTTCTTCGCTCACTTGCATTTTTTGTTTTCTGCGTTTATGCAAGCTGACTCGCAACACTCCGAAAATAAAAATGCCCCTGCTTGTTGCGGGGACATTACTTGTTTTGCGGAGAGAGAGGGATTCGACGTGTCCTCCGAAGTCTTGACGTAGGAGGAACTTCTTTAAACAAAATGCTTATTTCTAAACGCGATCCCAGATCCCGATTTCAAATACCGCTCAAATTCAAAAGCCTTATTCTTGTTTTCAAAGGCACAGTAAAAAATTACCATCACCGGAGTGTTTTGCAAGTTGCAGGGACATACCCTTTTTGGTGCCTTTCAAGCCGATTGTCTAAATTTTTTGTGCAGCCGGTATAGTACAAACCATCGCGGCATCTGAGGATATAAACGTAAAACACAAATTCCGGTTTAGGGTGAAAAAGCCTCCTTCGCTAAAGCTACGAAGCCTGACAGCGGAGAGAGAGGGATTCGAACCCTCGGTACAGTTGCCCATACAACGGTTTTCGAGACCGTCCCATTCGACCGCTCTGGCATCTCTCCATGCTCGATAATCAACTTTCAAATTTATATTTTTTCGTGGGAATAAAATCGATAGATCCCGACAATAACGAGTCGTGAAAAACAATGTCAGCAAAAAATCTTTTCCGGTCGCTTATTGTTTTAGCAGACGATTACTTGCAAAAAGCTGATTTTTAAAACCCGTGTGCAGCCATCAACGTAACGAAGCCCTTGCGAAAATCGGTTTCGGCGCGTGCATTCTTAGATTCTTAAAGGTGGAGTTGTACCTGCTCACCGAACGTTGACAAGTTACATTTTCAAGAACTCGACTCGCCTGTTTTGAGCCTTGCCCTCAGGGGAATCATTTTTAGTAACCGGCATTGATTCTCCTTTACCATCAGTTTCCATTCTTGAACCACTGATTTGAAACTCATTCATCAAAGTATTCTTAACTGATTCCGCTCTTCTTTTAGAAAGATCCATGTTTTTTGAGTCATCGCCGTCGCTGTCGGTATGTCCAACGATCTTTAATTTAATTGCTTCATTTTCCTTAAGCACATTCGCAACTTCTTTTAAAATGCCATACGAATCTGGTTTTATTTTATCTGAATTAACGTCAAAATGAATTCCGCTGGTTACGAATTTTCCTTCCGTCATCAGTTTATTTCTTGCGTCGGGCGCTCCGATCGCAAGGCGTAAATTGCTCAACAAATAATAATCTTCTTTGCCGTATGGCCCGTAAAAAGCAAATGTTATAGCGTTGTACGTACCGGGTGCTTCAAATGCACGAGGGCTATCCCATATTTTTTCTCCATTTAAATAAACACGAAGGCGCTGCGCCTGGCGCCATAAAGAAATGTGAGCGAGGTTGTTTTTACTAACATCCCATACTTTAAAATTGACCGCATTATTGATTGTCGCACTACCCGATTTACCGGTGATCAATTTGGATGATCCGTCATAAATCGAATTTGCTGCAGCAAATTCAAGGTGAACAGCATGCTCCGGACGCAGAGACACGAGGTATGCATAGTCGACAAAATCCTCAGGTTTTTTGAGGTTTGCAATATTCAAACATAACGGGCTTAAATAATTTGCATTATTAACCGCGAGATCAAATTCAAATGTAAAATTGTCGGGAAGATCCTTTATAAACTCCGGATAGAAAATACCTTTTTCCGCGATCTTCAGCCATTTGCCTTCCATCTTATCGACCGTGACAACTTCTGCGCTTCCATCTGTATTCCATCTGACCGGGAAGTCTCCGAGATTGGCTGAACTGAAATCTTCATAAGCTATTATTTTATCTCCCTGCACGAAATCGTATTTTGATGTATACGATAATTGAGATCCCGCATTTTGCGCGATGCCGTGCTCGGGCAGTACCAAAGTGGCGAAAGTGACTGATAGGATCAGAAACATGTTTTTCATATTGCAAGTTTTGGCTAATCTAAGAAAAACAGTTCGAAAATAAACAGGTTGCATTTTTTATTCTTTCTCATGCGGAAAGGAGAGGAGGACATCAGAATCATAACTGTAAGATTTTTATTGTAATAAATTCGCATTGCAAATCTATTGCCCGAAAATAACTACGCATTTAACAAGTTGAGCGTCGAAAATCTCGGTCGAAATTGAAACGGTTTACTTTTCGTTATGTTAGAGCAAACTAAAATAAACGAGGAAAGTTATAAGCTTTTGATTGAAAGCGTTAAAGACTATGCAATTGTTATGACAGATCCCGAAGGTTATATTATTAGCTGGAATAAAGGCGCAGAAAAAATTAAAGGTTACACTGCAGATGAAATTATCGGCCAGCACATCTCTTTATTTTATACTGCTGATGAAATTGAAAGCGGAGAACCCGAAAAAAACTTGCAAAGGGCAAAAGAATCGGGCAGGTTCGAGGATGAAGGATGGCGTGTCAGAAAAAACGGAAGCAGGTTTTGGGCCAACGTAGGCAAGGATCATCGCATCGTTAGAGTGCTGCGGCATGCCTTACAGTGTGGGGCGCGGAGAACTCTAATGTCAGCACATCGCGAAGTCGTGATCCTTAGGTGCAAAAACTATGGTCCTTAAAACTTTTATAAAACAATATACTGGTAGTTCGTTTCCTGCCTTA
>DASQJI010000145.1:0-10792 GCA_035631175.1 Parafilimonas sp. | reverse complement strand
ACCAGCTTATGCTCACCTGGTATGCAAAATTTTGCAGCCATTTATTCACCCCAAACCAGGCTACCGGAGCAGCGATCAAAAACGATATGACCACCAGCTTTAGAAAATCTTTGGAAATCAATGACACAATGCTGAACGTGCTTGCCCCGATAACTTTTCTTATTCCTATTTCTTTAAATCGCTGCCTGATCGTAAATGCGGCCAAACCAAAAAGGCCGAGACATGCGATGAAAACGGAAAGCACGGTGAACAAGCCCAAAACGCGCTGGAGATTTTGTTCGGACTGATAAAGCGCAGCAAAATCATCGTCAAGAAATGAATATTGAAACGACTCGTCAGGAATAAGTTCCTTCCATTTGGAGGACAAAGCAGCTATTGTTTGTGGCAACCCGGTTGCATTCACCCGCAAAGCAATAAAGCTGTAGCCTTCGGGCAAGATCTGTATGATCAGCGGTTTTACGTTATCATGCAACGAAGTGTAATTGAAGTCTTTTACAACGCCGATCACCTTTCCTTTTTTCCCTAATCCCCAGTCGATGTTTTTGCCGATCGCAGCCTGGTCGTTTTTCCATCGGAAAGCTTTTACGGCAGCTTCGTTAATGATAAAGGCTTCGTTGGAATCTGTTGGGAATGCTGTTGAGAAATTGCGCCCCGCAGCCAGTGGAATTTGAAATGTCGGGACAAAATTCTGATCGACAAATATCGAGTTGTAAGAATTTACCTGGTTGTCAGCAAATCCTTCTGGTAACGTTGCGATACGCGAAACAGGTTCCTTAAAAGAAAAGCTCGTTAGGGACGCATTTACTACGTTCGGTGTCTCTTGGAATTGCTGCAGTAAAATATCTTTTTGCAGAGATTGTGAAGGAGGGATTGGAACCTCTATGACCTGGTCCTTGTTCAAACCGATCTTTTGATTTTGTATGAACTGAAGTTGTTTGTATACCAATCCCGCACCAGCAATCAAAATGATGGCAACTGTGAACTGAAAAACAACCAGGCCTTTACGCAAAAAGATATCGCGCCACTCATACTTCGCAGGACCTTTCAACGCTTGTACCGGCGAGAAAGATGACATCAGCAAGGCCGGATAAATTCCTGCCAGGAATCCCGCCAAAAAAATTATGGCTGCAAAGAGAAATACGATGCCGGCATTACCCCTAAATAAAGTGAGAGACCGTCCCGTGAACGAATTAAAGTACGGCAAACCAATTTGGATCAAAACAACGGAAATGACCGTTGCGATCACCGTAAATAAAAGAGACTCCCCGAGAAACTGCACGACCAACTGGAACCGGTTTGCGCCGATCACTTTTCTTAACCCGATCTCTTTTGCACGTGTAACCGATTTTGCAGTCGACAGGTTGATAAAATTTATGCAAGCGATAAGAAGTATGAGAAAGGCAGCTGCAGAAAAAATATACACGTAAGTAATATCGCCATTGGGATTGATCTCCGAATTTAAGTTCGATCTCAAATGAATGTTGAGTAACGGCTGAAGTTTCAGGTCGTAATACAAACCGGACGACTTTATTTCATCGGCCATTTCTTTGCGAACAAAAGAGCTGAATTTATTTTCTAACGCGTGATAATCGCAGTTTGCAGGCAACAAGAGATATGTATAATAATTATTATTGAACCATTCGGTCTCCGGTTGATTTTGGCTTAGCGCATTTATCGTTGAACGCGAAAGAATACAGTCAAAACTAAAATGCGAATTAATCGGAACGTCTTTCACTACTCCTGTTATCGTTAACGGAATCGTGTCTGACAACTGCATTATTTTTCCCAGCGGAGACACAGCGCCAAAATATTTTTTCGCCATGCTTTCTGTAAGAACGATCGAGTACGGATTTACCAATGCTTTTTGCGGGCTCCCGCTGATCATGGGGAAAGTGAAAATGTCAAAAAAGGCAGAGTCAGCATACATGATATGCGAGCTTGGAATCTTCTTTTTTTCGTACGACAAATACCTGCCCGAATAACTGATGCGTACGCTCTTTAAAACTTCCGGGAAATTAGCCTGCAGCTTTGGAGCCATCGGAGGAGAGGTAACAGCCCGCTCGTTATTTCCGTCTGGCAGGTGCAGCACTTCCGTCAGTCGATAGATCTGCCCTGCCTTTACGTTGTACTTGTCATAACTCAACTCATATTGCACGTACAAAAAGATCAACACACAACATGCGATGCCTACTGACAGGCCGGCAATATTTATAAATGAGTACAATTTGTTCTTCGACAAATTCCTCCACACGACTTTTAAATAATTTCTGAACATAGACCTTATTCTGATTTCCGATTGCAGATTGCAGATTGATTGACCATTCACAATTCACAAATACAGTGATCACTCATTATTCATTACTCATTTTTTTACTCCGTTCTCAAACTTTTCACCGGGTTCGCCACCGCCGCTTTTATTGCCTGGAAACTGATTGTAACGATCGTAACGAGCAATGCAACGCCTGCACTTAAAATAAATACTCCTGCATGAATGTTGATGCGGTAATCATATTTCATTAACCAGTTATGCAGGAGATAAAATGAGATCGGTGATGCGATCAGGCAACTTATTACTACCAACAGGATAAAATCTTTTGAAAGCAACATCCAAACCTGTTGCACCGAAGCACCCAGCACTTTGCGGATGCCTATTTCCCGGGTACGTTGTTCTGCGATGTATGCAGCTAAACCGAACAGACCCAGGCAGGAAATAAAGATCGCAAGAGCTGCAAACAAACCTGAAAGCTTACCGATCAATGATTCAAGTTGGAATTTTGATGCATAATTCTCATCCTCAAAAGAATAATCATACGGGTAAGAAGGATCATATTTATTGAAAATAACAGTAAGTTGTTTTATAGCATCTGCTGTTTTTATATGCGGAGACAATTTATACAACATCACATCCTGCGGATCGGGGACACAATGGAACATGGTTGGCTCGGCAGACGTAAAAGGCGAGATCATCAATGCATCCTTTACGACGCCAACAATAGCTAACTGCTGCCCTCCGTAAGTGATAGTTTGACCGATGGGATTTTTGAGTCGAAGGCGTTCGATTGCTGTCTGGTTAAATATCACGCTTGTTGAATCATATCCGCCCAAAAAATCCCTACCCTCTTTCATCTTCATCCCGACCGTTTTGAAGTAATCATCAGATACGTAAATGTTTCCCATCTCCACCGTCTCGCCTGCATGTTTGCCCGGCCAATAATCGATATCTGTGTGCCACGTTACATCTATCGCGGGGCTTGTCGCAGTTGTAACATCTTCGGCAATTCCTTTTTGAATCAATTCATTTTTTAAAGCCGTATAATTTTTTGTCAGGTCATTATTCATGTAGGTTTTCATCACCCTGTTGATGTCATACCCGGTTGGCCTGTCTTTCGCATATTGTATTTGTTGGTAAATGACGACCGTACTTATAATTAATGCAATCGAACAACTGAATTGAACGACCACTAAAATTTTTCTTGAAAGTGAAGCGGATCTCCCTGTTTGCATTCTTCCTTTCAAAACTTTTACCGGGTTGAAAGAAGACAAATAGAATGCGGGTCTGCTTCCGGCGATAAGCGAAGTCGTCAAAACACAAGCTGCCATCAACAACCAAAAGCCGGCAGTCGAAGATGGGATGGAAATTTGGGTTTCTGTAAGCGTATTGAATAACGGTAACGCTAATTGTACAAACAACACTGAAAAAATAAACGCAATTAAAGTGAGCAAAAATGATTCTGACAGGAACTGTATAATGAGATCTTTTTTTTGTGACCCAATGGCTTTTCGTACACCAACTTCTTTTGCTCTTTTTTCAGAACGTGCTGTCGTGAGATTGATAAAATTTATACAGGCGATCAGCAAAACAAGAATGCCGATAATCGTAAATATTCTTACATATTCCAGGAAACCTGCTGTGTCCTGGCCGTTCACATAATTTGAATATAAATGCCAGCGCTCCATTGGTTGAAGTGTAACGTAAGAATTCATTGCATTAGTATTATCCGTTTCAATGTGTTCAATGGTCCTGATCTTCGGAGCTATTTGCGCATAAGAAATGCCTGGTTCGAGTTTTACAAAGATCTGCCGGCTGTTATTACTGAAACTTGCATGGCCCCTGGTTTTTACATTCGGATTTGTTTGCTCGATGTAAGTGAATGGAACAACGAAGTTGAATTTGTTGGTTGAGTTGTAAGGAATGTCTTTCAAAATGCCGGTGACTTTCAGATCATTTTCATTATCAAACCGCACCCTTTTACCAATAGGATCTTCATTGCCGAAAAGCGCTTTTGCAGTTGATTGCGTTAACACGATCGAATACGCGTCCTTGAAAACAGTGCCGGCATTTCCGTATATCAAAGGATACTGGAACATCTTAAGGAAATCCGTACCTGCCTGTGCACCGTTGATAAATAATTTTTTATCGCCAACCATTAATCCATGCTGGCCCATCCAGTCGCTTTCTGCCACGTATTCGATTCCGGGGACCTGGCTGCGTAATGCATCCGCCAATCTCAAAGAAGTAGTTTGAAAAGTGAGTGTATCTCCGTTACTGTCGTAATTGCGCTGAACCCGGTAAAGTGATTGATATCCTGGCAGGAATTTATCGTAGGAGTATTGGTCATATACCCACAGCCCAATCAGTAATGCAACAGCCATTCCGGTAGCAAGGCCTAAAACATTTAGCAGGCTATAGCCAAACGTTCTTATTATGTTACGCCATGCAGTTTTGAAATAATTATGAAACATGACCACTCCTGATTTTTCGATGTACGATTTACGATTTACGATTTACATATCCCAGGCTAATTCACCATTCACAAATTCACCACTCACTCATCACTCTATCCTCATTTCAATCATTCCGTTCTCAAACTCTGCACCGGGTTTGCCACCGCCGCTTTTATCGCCTGCACGCTTACCGTAATAACCGCAAGGAGGATCGTTGCAACAGCTGCCAGTGCAAAAACATTCCATGATACGGTAGTTCGATATGAAAACCCCTGCAACCATTTCGCCGACGCCCACCAGGCTGCCGGGATCGCGATCACAATTGCAATACCGGTGAGTACAATAAAATCGCGCGATAACGTGAGAGCAATATTACTGACCGATGCACCCAGCACTTTTCTTATGCCGATCTCTTTGAAGCGTTGTTGTACAGTGTAAGCCGACAATCCAAACAAACCCAAACATGCAAGAACAATTGCAATTCCTGCGAAGACATCCATGATCGTTCCGAGCGTTATTTCGGAGCGATACAATTTGTTATAATCGTCATCTAAAAAGTGAAATTCAAATGGACGTTGTGGCACCAATGCTTTCCACCTTGATTCGAGATACGAGATCGTCTGCTGCAAATGCGCGCCCGAAACTTTCACGAGCAATTGCCTTCGCCAGCTTTCCGGAAAAAGTATAAAAGGTTTTATTGGTGCATGCAAAGACTCAAAATGAAAATCCTTTACGACACCTGCAACAATTCCGGGACGATCGTCTCCCAGGAACATTTTTTTACCGATGGCTTCCTGTGCGGTCCATCCCAATTCTTTTGAAGCCGATTCGTTGAGGATGAAGTGAAAAATATTCTTTTTATAATCATCATTCGACACATCTTTCATATCCTGCGCAGTAAGATCTCTTCCCGCTATAATTTGCAGGCCGAGTGTACTGACAAAATCTTCATCCACGCGATCGGCGGTGACTGCGATTTGCTTATCAGCAGGCATGATATCAGATCGCATATTGAATCCACCACCGCCCTGCACAGGCGTGGTCGAGCACGATGAAACGCTTAACACACCGGGGTTTTGCCTGAATTGTTGCTTTATTACTGCCAGGTTATCCAGCATCTTGTTGTCAAGAGGCAATACAACAACATGATCGCGATCATAACCAAGTTTTATATGTTGAATGAAATATAATTGTTGCTGCACAATAAAAGTGGACACAATAAGAAACACCGAGATCGCAAACTGGAAAACGATCAGGGACTTTCGTAGTGCCTGGCCGGATGCTGTATTCTTGAAAGCTCCTTTCAAAACTTTTACCGGTTGAAATTTCGTTAGAATGAGCGCCGGGTATATTCCTGCAAGTAAACTAATCATCACAGCGACCGATATGGAGAACAAAACAAAAGGCAAAGAAAAAAGTGATCTTGCTTCTAGCTGCTCGTTTGACAGGCTATTGAAAAATGGTAACAAGAGAGCCGACAACAACAAGCTTAACAGGACAGCGATCAAAGAAATTAGAAATGATTCGTTGATAAATTGCCAGAACAATTGATTTTTCAATGCGCCTATCACTTTCCGCACACCTACTTCTCTAGCTCTTTCCAACGAACGTGCCGTGCTGAGGTTTACGTATGTGAAGCAGGCAATAATGAGAATCAGCAACGCTACCGCAGCAAGAATATAGATATAAGTGATGCTGTTGTTTGGCACGAAACTGTCGTATGGAGAATACAGGTGTATTTTATTGAAGCGCTCAAGATGGAAGTTTACAGTCGCGCCTTCTCCTGCCATTTCTTTTTTCATGAACGCAGGAAACTTTCTCTCCAACGACGCAATGTTATCCTTATTTTTCAGTAATAAGTAAGTGGTATAATTAGCGTCCCAATAAGTGTCTTCGGCATCTTTTGTAATACCCAATGATGAAAATGATGCAACGAAATCGCATTGAATTTGCGAATTGCGGGGGCAATCCTGCATAACGGCCGTAACGCGGTATAAGTTGCTATCGTTACCAACACGCAGCATTCTATTGACCGGATCGCTACTGCCAAAATATTTTCTCGCAGTTGATTCCGTAAGTACAACGTCGTACGGCATGGACAGTGCATCGTGAATATTACCGTTCAACAATTTGAATGAGAAAATATCGAAGAAGTTCGCGTCTGCGTACATGAAATTTTTCTCATCAAACATCTTGTCTCCATATCTCACCACCCTGCTGTATTGTGTCATCTTAATCGCAGACTCCACTTCCGGAAAAGTCTTGGGAAAAATTGCCGCCACCCGAACGCTTGTAAAGTTTCCTTCATTTGATTCACTGCTGCCATCGAAACTGTATCGCATGATGACACGTGCAAGGCGGTCTCCATTTGCCTGGAATTTATCAAAGCTCAATTCATGCTGAATGTATAAGGCAATGAGCAGGCAACACGTTAAACCGATCGTTAACCCGGCAATATTTATAGAGGAAGAAATCTTATTCTTGACAAGATTTCGCCATGCGGTCTTGAAATAATTTTTAAACATTTCTGATTTCTAAATTTTGAAATTGTTCCCACAACCTCTGAACATGAAGTACTATTTCAGATTGCAGATTTCAGATTTTAGATTTGCCAATTAATCATTACCTCACTCATTATTCATCACTCATCACTCATTTCGTCACTCCGTCCTTAAGCTTTTCACCGGGTTAGCGATCGCTGCCCTCACTGCCTGGAAACTCACCGTGATCAATGTGATCGCCAGCGCACCAACGCCGGAAACAATAAAGATCCACAACGATATGGGTGTCCTGTAATCATATTGTTTAAGCCAGCCGTTCAAATAATACCACGCTAATGGAATTGCAATAAAGCAGGAGATCGCTACCAGCAATGCAAATTCTTTCGATAACATACGCCATAAATTGTACACCGACGCCCCGAGTACCTTTCGGACTCCAATTTCTTTTTTGCGCTGTTCTGCTACAAATGATGCAAGCCCAAACAAACCGAGACATGAAATGAATATTGCCAGTATGGTGAAGAAGGTCGAAAGATTTCCGACGCGTTCTTCATCTGCAAACTTCTTTGCATAATCTTCGTCGTTGAATGTATAATCAAACGGCGCGGTTGGATTGTATTTTTTGAATACAGCTTCGATCTTACTCAACGCAGTCTTTACCGGTGCGCCCTGTTTTATGGCGATTGTGATCACATTCGCCCAATTATGATTACACAAAAAAACTGTTGGTGTTACCGGCCTGTAGGGTGATTCCATGATCATGTCCTTTATCACGCCGATCACTGTATAGTTTCTGTCGTTGAACTGAATGGTTTGGCCAACAATATCACGTTTCATTCCGATAAGTTTCACAGCAGACTCATTTAATACCATCGCCAGGCTGTCTGTGGCAAATTCCCTGGAAAAGTCTCTGCCTTCTTTGATCTGCCATCCGATCGTCTTGCCAAAATCTTCCATCACTGCGATAGTCCCGAAACTGGGCAACGAGTTCGGATCTTTTCCCTGCCAGTTAAAACCGATCTGGTTTGACCATACGTTCGTCGTGGGGCTTGAAGATTCAGCCATGTTATCGACCACACCCGTTGCAAGCAGATCCGACCTTATCGCATCGTAATGTCCATACAGATCAGGCGTCGACATCATTACAGTAATAAGTCCTTCGCTGCGGTAATTGACGGGCCGGTTCTTTGCGTATTGGATTTGATTGAAGACGATGATCGTTCCTATGATCAATGCAATAGAAAATGTAAATTGGACCACGACCAAAACTTTACGTGGTAGGGATGCAAATCTTCCAACACGAAAGGTTCCTTTTAAAACTTTTACCGGCTGAAAGCGGGACAGGTAAAGCGCCGGGTAACTTCCGGCAATTAGCCCTGTGATCAACGTAAATGTCAATGCGATGATCCAAAACAACGCATTCGTCCATGGCACCTGGATGTTTTTGTCTGCAAGCCTGTTAAACATCGGCATTAACAGCAGCACAAAAATTATTGAGAATACAAACGAAACAAATGCAACAACAATGGATTCGGTGAGGAATTGTCTTATTAACTGGCCGCGGAATGAACCGACCGTCTTGCGAATACCGACTTCGCGTGCGCGTTTTTCACTTCGCGCCGTCGCGAGATTCATGAAGTTTATACAGGCAAGCAACAAAACAAACACGCCTATTATTGAGAACAGCCATACGAACTGGATGCGGCCACCGGTTGCTTTGCCGTCCTTAAAATCGCTGTATAACCGCCACTTATCCATGGGAAACAAAACAGCTTGTTCCAGGCCATCTGTCTTTGCATTTTTATGGACCATCACCACATTTTTTATCTTCTCCGTCTCTTTATCCATGTCTATGTTATCGGCCACCTGCACGTATGCCTGCCATGAATGATTGTTCCATTGCGTCACAGCCTCCTTTACCCACTCTTCTGTGGTTATATATTTTTTCCATGGCAAAAGCAATTTTGTATCGTTGAGTGTTGTGTTATGCGGAAAATCCTCGAATACGCCTGCAACTTTGTAGTTGTCTTTATTATCAAGCCTGATCATTTTGTTGATAGGGTTCGCGTCGCCGAACAATGTTTTTGCGAGTGAGGCATTTATTAAAATCGCAGAAGGATCAGACAAAGCGTTTATATTTCCTTGCAGCATTTTCACGGAAAACATGGACGGAAAATTTGACTCTACCCACATACCACTAGAGGTGATCTTCTTCTCGCCCACAGCCAACACGTGTCCGAAATTCCACGACGCCATGGAAATATTTTTGAAATCACTTCCATATTTGGTACGCAACTCATCACCAATAGGCAGGCAAACGGCCTGCCCGGTTGACTGTTTGCCATCGTTGTCGATGAAAGTCGTCATCACCTGCGCCAGTTGCGCATGATTAGTATGGTACGTGTCGTAGGTAAGTTCGTCCCAGATCCAAAAAGCGATCAACATGGCCACGGCCATGCCAGCAGCAAGACCAAGTATGTTTATGATCGAATAGATCTTGTTTTTGATAAGATTTCTCCAGGCTGTTTTGAAATAGTTTTTATACATAACGCTACTGATATACGATTTAAGATTTAGGATTTAGGATTTGCAATTGCAGATTGCAGATTTACAGATTCACCATTGACAATTCACCATTCACCATTCACAAACTCATTACTCATCCCTCATTACTCATCTTATCATTCCGTCCTCAAACTCTTCACCGGGTTCGCCACCGCTGCCTTTATCGTTTGAAATCCTACCGCAATGCCGGTTACAAGCAACGCAGCCACGACAGCCGCAACAAATACCCACCAGCTTATAGTGGTGCGATATGCAAAGTCCTGCAACCACTTATTCATCAGTAACCATCCGGCAGGCGCGGCAATGAAAAATGCAATTACTATCAACCGCAAAAAGTCTTTTGAGAGTATAAATGAAATATCTTTCACAGAAGCACCTAACACTTTTCTTATCCCGATCTCCTTTGTTTTTTGTTCGATCATAAATGAAAGCAAGCCGACAAGACCGAGAACGTTTATCACAATAGATAGAAAAGTGAAGACGTTGAATAATTGTTGAGTTCGTTTTTCATTCTTATATAAAGAAGCAATGTGCTCATCAAGGAAATTACTTTCGAATAATTGGTTTGGGTAAACAGATGTCCACGCCTTTTCAATGGCGGACAATGTTTGCGCAGAATAACCGTTGCTCAATTTCATGCCTGCGTTGTAATAGAAGAAGGGAAACTCCACCATTAATACCGGCTTTACAGCATCGCGCAGCGAAGTTGTGTTGTAATCTTTCACCACGCCAATCACGGGCGCGGAAATATCATTCATACCGAACGTTACATACTTACCTAACGCATCCTGCGCGGACGCAAAACCAAGCGCTTTTACCGCCGTTTCGTTCAATACAAATGCATATCGTTTTAAAGAATCGGGAATGGCATCATTTACACTGTGCTCATCATTGTCGTCGAACCATCTTCCGGCTGTTAACTGCAACCCGTAGGTGCTCAAATAATTTTTATCAGCAGCTTTCACCTCAACATCAATTTTTTCTGAAGCGTATTTCTCCTT
>DASQJI010000144.1:0-7483 GCA_035631175.1 Parafilimonas sp. | reverse complement strand
TATTTTTTAAAGACTTCCGGTCAACAATAAAATCCAGAAAACCGTGCTCAAGGAGGAATTCACTTCTTTGGAAACCTTCAGGGAGGTCCTTTTTTATGGTCTCTTTGATCACGCGAGGGCCGGCAAAACCAATGAGGGCGCCCGGTTCGGCAATATTAAAATCGCCGAGCATGCCAAAGCTCGCCGATATGCCGCCGAATGTGGGGTCTGTTAAAAGTGATATATAAGGAAGGCCGGCATCACTTAACTGGGAAAGTTTGCCGCTGGTCTTTGCGAGTTGCATCAGGCTGAATGCACTTTCCATCATCCGCGCGCCACCGCTCTTGCTGATGACGAGGAAAGGGAGCCGGTTTTGAATACAATAATCAACGGCGCGACTAAACTTTTCTCCCATCACGCTTCCCAACGAGCCGCCGATAAATTCAAAATCCATGCACGCAGTAACGATCTCTCTTCCCTTCATTTCGCCAACCGCCACGCGCATGCTGTCTTTAAGATTCGTATTCGCGTGAATTTCATCCAGGCGTTTTTGATACGACTTCAGATCGGTAAAGCCAAGAAAATCTTTGCTTCGTATGTTGTCGAAAAGTTCTGTGTAGGTGTTGTTGTCAAATAATATTTCGAAATAATCCTCGCTGCCAATGCGGTGATGATAACTGCATTTAGGGCACACGTATAAATTTTCTTTCAGCTCACTTGTTGTACAGATATAATGGCACTCCGGGCATTTACTCCACAGTCCTTCTGGCATCTCCCTTTTTTCTGCGGTTGACGTGGTGATTCCCTTTCGTAAACGCCGGTACCATTTGGTACGTGCCTCGCCGGAAGCGGGAGGTTCTTTAGAAATTTCTTCTCCCGAAAGCGATTCATCTAAATCATCTTCTCGATCGATATTCATATGCTTATCTCAGGCAGGCCGGCAAAACGACTTTCACCGGGCGCGTTTAGATTTTTAATCAGGCAATTGTTATGCTTTTATCAAGGTAAACATCGATGATACTTTGGAGCATTTCGACTCCTTCAGTGAACGGACGCTGAAACGCTTTCCGGCCAAGTATCAAGCCCATGCCGCCAGCCCGTTTGTTCACTACCGCTGTTGTAACTGCGTCGGCAAGGTCAGAGGCGCCTTTACTTTCACCGCCAGAATTGATCAGGCCAACTCTTCCCATATAACAATTGATCACCTGGTACCGGCATAGATCTATAGGATGATCGGTTGTAAGTTTTTCGTAAACAAGTTTATGTGTCTTCCCATGTTTCGTGGCAAGATAACCGCCATTGTTGGTCGGCAATTTTTGCTTGATGATATCCGCTTGTATTGTAACACCAAGATGATTCGCCTGGCCCGTTAGATCCGCCGACGTATGGTAGTCCACACCTTCAACTTTGAACGCATTATTCCGCGTGTAACACCACAAGATCGTCATCATGCCCAGCTCATGCGCAAATTCAAAAACTTCCGCAATTTCTTTTAACTGCCTGGCACTCTCTGCACTTCCCCAATAAATTGTTGCACCGATACCAACAGCACCCATATTCCACGCGCTTTTAACGCTTCCAAACAAAGTTTGATCAAACTTGTTCGGATAACTGAGAAACTCGTTATGATTTATTTTGACAATGAACGGAATTCTATGTGCATATTTCCGGCTCATAATTCCCAGGACGCCAAATGTCGAAGCCACTCCATTACAGCCGGCTTCAACTGCCAATCTGATAATATTTTCGGGATCGAAATAAATCGGATTAGGCGCGAACGAAGCACCGGCGCTGTGCTCAATGCCCTGGTCAACGGGAAAAATGTTGCAATAGCCGGTGTTTGCCAACCTGCCACTTCCTAAAAGCTGCTGCATACTACGCAAAACCTGGTTATTGCGATTGCTTTGTGACCAGATCCGGTCAATATGATCCGGCCCGGGAAAATGCAATTGCGAACGGTCTATAGTATTGCTTGTATAATTCAACAGGTATTCCGCTTTGTCGGCAAGCAGTTCTGTTATCCGGGAGTTTGCCATGATTAAAAATTAATAAGTTTTGTTGACAGCAGTTTGCTTTTACTGTGGGGAACAAATATAGGCAGTATATTTTTAAAGAATTTCTTCAAAATTTCAAATTTCTTCCGCTGATTTTAAGCTCGTGAAACGAAACATCCGACCCTCGAAATCTGAATAGAAGAGCTGCGATTGGTCATAAAACAAATTTTTCTATCGCGTCTAAAAAGTCTTTTCGCCTCCGCTGTGAAACTGCCAGTTTGATATTGTTTTCCATCAGCACATAGGAGCCTTCATTCCGTTGAAACTCCTTAATACGATTAAGATTGATCAGGAATGAATTGTGAATGCGGAAAAAATTTTCGCTGCTAAGCTGCGACTCAAAATCACCAAGTGTTCTTGATGTGAAAATGTTCTTGCCGCTGCACAGGTGAACGTGTGCATACGCACCGCTTGCTTCGCAATAAATGATTTCCGATATGTTTATGAAAATGATCTTGTCTGCGGTACTTATTGAGATCTTTTCGTGACCGGCTGATTGCAATTTCAAAATTTTTTCCAGCTTTTGTAATTGGGCATTCAACCGATCGCGGCTATTGCCGGGCTCCGCCTTTATTTTTTCCATGACCCGGTACAGTTTTTCGGCGCTCACCGGTTTCAGTAAATAGTCCAACGCACTTAACTCGAACGCTTCAACCGCATAGGTATCGTAAGCCGTAACAAAGACGAGCCGAAAGTCGGTATTTGTACAACTACGCACCAGGTCGATCCCTGATATTCCGGGCATCTCGATATCAAGAAAGACGAGGTCAGGCCTCAATTTCTCGATGAGCTCTTTTCCTTCAGCAGCCGAAGTACTCGTCGCGATTACCTCTACATCATCCTTAAATTTTTTCTTTAGGAATATGCTCAGCACATTGATTGCAGAAGGTTCGTCGTCAATTATGATTGTGCGCACCATAAAAACTTGCTTCGAATTTTTCTGATAAAAAGGAAGGAACTACAATTTGAACCAATGTGCCTGCGGCTTCTCCGTTCGCATATACATCAGTGATCGAAGTTTCAATTTTTGCAGCATATTCTTTGGACAACAGGCTGAAACGTTTTGACAACAACTCCATGCCTTTTGACCGATGTTTTTTTCGATAAATGCTTTTAAGCTCTGATGCTTTCTTCCGCCCAATTCCATTATCCATGATTTGAAAGATCATTGCGTTATCCCTTTCATCGACTGTTATTTGCAGTCTCCTGTCACCTTTTTTATGTGCAAGACCATGCCAGATAGCATTCTCTATATACGGCTGGAAAAGCATGTTCGGGATCATCGTTCTTTCCGCGTCGATAGCCGGATCAATTTCGATAGAATAATTAAGGTCAGGAATTCTAAGATTTTCGAGCGAAAGATAAAGTTTCAAAAATGCAATTTCGCTCTCCAATGAAATAAAAGGCTGATCTGCGTTGTCAAGAAGCATTCTTAGCAGGTCTGCAAAGGCAGATAGATAGATATGCGAACGCTCATTGTCTTCGAGAAGGATAAGTTCCTGGATCGCATTTAATGAATTGAACATGAAGTGAGGATTAAGCTGCGCCCTCAAACTTTGCAGTTCGAGCTCTGTCATTCTGTGAAGAGTTTCAGCTTTCTCAAGAGCCCGGTTTTTTGCGGATCGCTGACGGAAAAACAATACGGAAAAAAACCCGGTTACAAGCAATAACCCGCCAGCCGCCAGTATGCGGTTTGTTTTTGCTTCCTTCAAACTTAACAGTCGATCTTCACTTCTTTTTTGCTCCGCCATTGCATTCCGATGGCGCATTTGTTCCTCGTACAAAAGTTTTTGGCTCTCTGCTCTTTCAGTTTCTACCGTTTTGTCAACTTCGACCTGCAGACGAAGTCGTTCCATTTTAATTGCGTTATCATCGTTTGTGATAGAATCCTTTAATCGCGACGAATATTTGGATAATTGAAACGCCCTTTTGTAATCTCCTAAACTTGAATAGACTTCAGCCATCCCGGCATAAGCATCTCTCATAAGCATTTTATTTCTATAGGTACCAGCCGGAAGCTTGATCTTTCCAAACAAATGCAACGCATTTAAGAGGTCTCCTTTTTTCCCACTATATTTCGCCCTCTCTAAAAATGCGCTGGCAAGTAAGACTGTACATTCCTCCATTGACTCTTTATCGTGCAAACCCGTAGCCAGTTGTAACGCCTTGGTTGCATTCCGTACCGCAGAATCAGTAAAAGTGTAATTATACATTCTGGCAGCTGCAGGATCCCGCACCTTCATAAGGTACGCTTTGGCCAGGCCTTCATACACTGGAAGTACAACAACCGGAACCTTGTTTCTGAAAGAAGCGATGCCTTCGGTCAAATACCTGATAGCCTTTTCGTAGTCGCCCTTTTCGTTGTATACATTACCGATGACAATTTTAATACGGCCGATCCGCATCGTGGTAACATAACCAGATTTTTCAAACTCATTCAATTTGCGCAAATAGAGCTGCAAAATTTCATCGTAATATCCTTGCATCCGGTACAGGTTTAATGGATTGATATAACCCTCCTGCTCTTTGTCATTTTCAAAATATTTTAATGATAGTGCTACATGTTTTACAGACTCAGAAAAATTGTTGATATCAAAATACAACGAGCCAATTGCGTCCTCAACGGTGGCAGCGTCCGACGGTTGGCCAATCGCCAGGAACAATCGCGATGCTGTTTTATAATTTTCAATCGCGTTGCTCTTGTGATTCGCAGCTTGATATAGCCCCAGTCTTTGATACACAGAGGCCATTCCCAACGTATCGTGACATTCAGCAAATAATTGCAGTGCCCGGTTGGTATTAAACATAGCCTGGTCGTAGTTATCTACGGAATTAAAGTAAATGCCCAGGTCATAGTAGCCCCTTGCCAGGTACGGTATGTTGTTTATTTTTTCAGCCAGTTTGATGATTGCCTCAGCATAGTGGTGCTGTGACTGATACTGGCCTGCCCATGCATATTGCCAACCAATCTTATACATCAAAACCAACTTCGTACTGTCGTTAGAAGTGTTTCGCAGAACAAGTTTAAGCGAGTCGATAACCGCATTGTTTTGAGCAAACGCAACGGCAGTTGAAGAAACCAAAAAGAGACAAAGCAAAAACGCACGGCTGATTGCCTTTATGACGGAGCGGGAAAAGCATCGCCGTTTTATAAGGCATAGAGAAAAGCTGTCATCGTTCATCGCCTGGATGTTACCCGTTATTATTCTTTTTATTCAGTCCGCCTTCACCAGGAAGAAAGACCGAATATTTACCATTAAAAAAATTGTTGATCGGCGGCGAAGAGATGAGTAAATATATAAACTGTTGTGAAATTAAACGAACAAGCGACTTTATTTTATTGGCCTCAGTAAAATAAATTTTAACTGCGTGGCGCGCTGCTCGATACGTATTTCATCAAGAACGCTCGCATACGTTTAGCCGGCATTAATAATCGCCTGCAAACTCGTTGACGGCAGTTACTAAATACCCCTTGCGCTGCACGGGTGAATAAAATAGTTTTAAATCCCGATGATAATTATTCAACTATGCCTTCTTTTTAAAATTGCGCATCAAAAACTAATACAAATGAGAAAGATGATCACATACCCGGCCGCGTTTTTCTTTCTGTCTCTTATTTCTTCTAACGCTTTTGCACAACAGCCAACTGTTGCATGGGCAGCCCGTTATAACGGGCCCGACAATAAAGTGGATAATGCCCGAGAGATGGATTTAGACGGGAGTGGTAATGTTTACGTGACTGGTACCAGCGCGACGAAAAATGGTTCGGTCTATATCGCAACCGTTAAGTACAATGCCCAAGGTATACAGCAATGGGTTGCGCGGTACAGCGGACCTGTCAGTGGCGACAACTATCCTTATGCGTTGACAACCGACGCCAACGGAAATGTTTATGTTACCGGCCGTAGTATCGGAAACAATTCCACCTACGATATTGCTACAGTCAAATATAATTCATCAGGTGTGCAGCAATGGGCAGCAAGGTACAACGGCACCGCGAATGCAAATGATGTGCCCGGTGATCTGAAAGTGGATGCAGCCGGCAATGTATTTGTCACAGGTCTTACTGATGGTCAATATATCAACAATGGTAACGCTATTGTAACTCTAAAATATAACGCATTGGGGCAGCAGCAGTGGGTAGCGAAATATGACCAACTACCCAACGGTCCCAACTCAAATAGCGAGCAGGGTAATTCACTTGCCATTGATGCAAACGGTAATATTTATATAGTAGGAACCAGCGCAGGGATGGTCACTATAAAATATGGTACATCAGGTCAAAGTGTATGGGTTCGAAATATTACAAACGTTGAGGGCCGAAAGGTGCTGATTGACGGGGCAAACAATATCGTGGTCTCAAGCTTCAATTCAACCATTGTTAAGTACGATGCCGGCGGTAACTTGATTTGGCAAAACAATGCGTCAAATCCTTCCGCAGCATTTTGGGACATGACATTAGATGCGGCAGACAATATATATGTGACGGGTGAATGTACAGGAACCAACGGTCACTCCGATTATATCACAGGAAAATTTAGTTCAGACGGTACACAGCAATGGCTCGTGCCATTCAACGGATCGTTAAATGATCTCGATTTTGCACGATCAATCGCATTAGATGGTGCGGGAAATGTATATGTAACGGGCCGTTGTTCGGTTGCTAATGGAACCCGGACAGGCGGTGTCAATTTCGGCACCGTGAAATACGATAATAATGGAGTGCAGCAATGGGTACAACTATATGATAGCCCTGACAAAAGCGGGAGCGATGCATTTGTTGTACTAACAGATGCCGCGAACAATGTATACGTAACAGGTGCAAGTGCTACCAAATCCACATCCTATGATTATGCGACAATCAAGTATTCACAAGGTAACGGCTTGAACTCTACCACAGATGTTTTAAATAAAACGCGGTCAGTAAATTTTGGTTTGCATAACTATCCTAACCCGGTTCACCAAAACACTATCATAAAATATGAATTGCCAAAGGATGCAAAAGTTAAGCTGATCATTTACGATGTGAGGGGAAACCTGCTCGCGACGATGGTAAATGAAACTCAAGCGGCAGGCATACACACGGTGGGTTTTTCTGCAAATCATCTTCTCGCCGGAACTTACTACTATCGACTGGAATCAGAAGGAAGTACTGAAACGAAAAAAATGATAATCTCAAAATAGAAATTGCTATTGTTTCCTCAGACTTTCCTGAGATACGCCATCTGGCCAAGATGATAACTTTGGTGAGCGGTCCTGTTGATAAGAACATTCAGTTTATTCCGGTGCGGTTCCTTTGAGAAATCTTCTTCGGAAACCAACATGTGCCTGCTGAACCAATCAGCAGGCTCCATAGTTTTAAAATGTTCTGTAAGACGTGAGTTGATCTGGCTCCAGTATTTTTTCAATTCATCGATCGACGGCCTTGCAACAGTCGGATCTTCCGCATT
>DASQJI010000143.1:0-4022 GCA_035631175.1 Parafilimonas sp. | reverse complement strand
AACGACGCTTTGTTTGCCATTCAATTTTTCACCGGCTGCAATCACACGCCTGCATCCATCCACATCGGTGGCGACGGGCTTTTCGCAATACACGTGCTTGCCCGCAGCTACCGCAGCTTCAAGAAAATCAACATGACTGTAGGCAGGGGAGGAGATGAGCACAGCATCCACGTCTTTTTTCTCAAGCAATCTCATATAGGCCTTTGAGCCTTTGTAAATATTTTGTTTGTTCAGGGCAGGAAAACTTTTAAATGCATTCAGTTGATTGAAATTTTTTTCTGCTGCAGACAATTTATCATTGAAAAGATCAGCAATGGCGATAATGTTGCTATTAGTGTTTGCGGACATAGACGAGATAACAGCCGTCCCGCGATTTCCACAGCCGATCACACCGATCCTGATAGCAGAGTTTGCGTTCGTGCCGAAAACGATATGTGGTTTCAGGATCGTAAAAGCAGAGATCGTAGCAGTGCTTTTTATAAATTTTCTCCGTTCCATAATGGTGACGTTTAACGATTATAACAAGTGTAGTCGAAACCCAAATTATTTCAAAAGATGAACGTATGCAAAAAATGTTCAGAAAGCTGCGATGCCAAAAATGTTTATTGCTTGATCCAGCTAAATTTTTCGCGGTGAAGCAAATAGTTATTAAGATCGTACTTCGTCATTAATGCTTCGATGCTGTCTTGTTCCCACTTGCCTTTGAATAAGATTTGGTTACCATTTTCCAAGTAATTCAGCGAATATTTCTCAGAAGTATCGGCTTTACTCTGGATGTTGATGATCTTTTTTGTAGTGTCTGCGCTGATGTCGCAAAAAAGTTTTTTGCCGGATACAAATTCGATGATGCCGGAGCGTTGCCAGTTGCCGCCGTCGATCACCATTTCTTTCCAGCGAAGGCTATCGGTTTCTATTGCCGGAATAGTATCGCTGTTCCTAATGAAATAGGTTGTGTTATAAACTCCATAAAGAGGCACATCAGTCGGATTCGGGTTCCAGCCATACTCTTTTTGCGCTTCAAGTGCACTAGCAATTCCGGAATATAAAATACATACAGCGAGTACTGTTTGCACTGCGAAAAATATTTTTCGTCCGCGAGGCTGAGCGATGAGCGGAGCATACACGGTTGTCGCGGTGGGCCTGTTGAGAAAAAAAATATTCAACAGTCTCCTGCTATCATCCAGCGTCAAAAAAGCGGAGATGATAAGCAGGTGTGAGGCCAGCATTCTTACCGGAACATTGAAGCAGAAGTCCATCGTTACGACAAAACTGAAAACGCCAGCCGATAAAATTGCGCCGATCGTAGTGGTGCGGCGAAACAATAATAGCAACCCGGCCAGCACTTCCGCAATTCCGTTGAGCCGCATCATCACGTTCGAGTAACCCATGAAATTCCAGGCGAGAAGCATTGGACTTTCGTCGCCGACTGTTGATGCCAGCCTCGAAGCGGTGATCGCCTGGAATTGAGATGGAAAAACTTTTACAAATCCGTATCCAAACAAATACGCCGCAAGAAAGAAACGCAGGTAAAGCCTGAGCCATTGATAAAGATTTTCATATTGGCCCCGTTTACGGTTTAACAGCGTCCACACAATCGCGACGGTTGCTGAAATGATGAGGTTGAGATAACAAAAGGCAAGGCCGTAGTTGCTGTCATCAAGCTTATCAAACATGGGGAATGCGGGAACGGCGTTCAGTTGAAATTTCTTTGCAACAATAGGAATGAGCCAGTCAAGGAAGTTGTAAAACGGTTGCGCGAGCGGTTTTGTAAATTCAAATGCGTCTAATGGAAAGGGAAAACAGTAGATAACAAAATACAGAAAGCAGAAACGGAACAAGACCTTTTTTGCAGGATGCCATGAAGCATTTGACGTTCGAGCGTTCATAGTAAGCAGTTTACCATGCAGCCGTTAGGTAATTTCAGAATGAGATCAAGCCGTTCCCCAGACGCTATTGCAGTTCTTGTATCTCAATATTTCTCCATCGTACTTTTATTCCACCTCCTTCATGTATTTGTAAGGCAATAAAACCTTCTCCCTGCCCGATCTTTTCGTCTTTGATGTAGCACATTTGCTGCCCGTTAAGCCATGTCGTGACTTCATCACCGTTCACTTGTATCTTATAAAGATTCCATTCGCCCATTTTCAAAACTTTTTCATCTTCGGGTCTCGGTTGCACAAGCCAGCCTCTTCCATATGATTCATAAATGCCACCGGTGTGTTGTCCCGCAGGTGCAACTTCCGCCTGCCATCCGCTGATCTTTACGCCTTCGGGAATCTGCGAGCGAAAAAAAACTCCGCTGTTGCCATTTGCTTCCTGCTTAAATTCCAGTGTAAGGATAAAATCCTTATAATTCTTATTGGTGGACAGGTAGCCATATTGTTTGTCAGGGCCACTTTCGCAAACCAGTTCGCCATTCTCAACATACCATTTCTCAGTGCCGTGAATCTTCCACCCTGTGAGGTCTTTTCCGTTGAACAACTTTTCTTTTGTTTGACCGGATACGAAGAGGCTCAAAAATAAAAGCGAGCAAAGAAACAGTGATCGCATGCTGATCTGTTTTCACGAATATAATGAAACAAATGTTTTTTTTCACACAAGCCGGCGTAGTGTGTGCGTCCGTTTGGGACTTATATCGATTTTGAACAGTATTGTGTCAAAAGCGAACAACGTTTTTGTTTCACCAGAACCGCGCGCTCTGCCCGATCTGCTATTCATCAGCATTATTTACCGCTTTGTTGCTTGTTTATTACAGTTCGTAATAGTTTATTCTTTTTTCGGCACGATGGTACATGAATTTTGATCTGTATTCAGAGACAAAAATTTCGCACCACTTAAACTATCGGTCATGAAAACAAAAACGTTTAACCAGGAGATCCTGCTGATGACAAACACGACATTTGCCCGCAGGGAATGGTGCGAAAAAAGTCAAAATAATGGAAGGGATCCTTCAGCGATCGACCAGCTTGAAGAGGCTTGCTGGAATGGGATGCTCGAAAGTTTGTTGCCAGGGATCATGGAAAGAACGGCATCGGGAAGAAGATTATTTCTTTGGCAAGTTGTCCCGTACAATTCGTTTTTGGAAATAGAACTATGCGAATCACCTTTCTATGGCCAAATAGAACTTTCCATCAATCCTTATTTATTTTTGGGCGACATGACCGCCAACTAAATTTTCGCGCTATCCATTCAGTGCCTTGAAAGCGTCATACACAAGAAACGCTGGCCATACAATTGCTTTAAGAAAACCGAGAATGCCAAGCCCAAAGCTTGTTGCATTGGAGATGTAATAAACGGCGGCACCGATAAATCCCAACCCGTATACCGCGCTGTGTGGCGCATGCTGAGTTACTTCTTTTTTCATCGCCTTTTTGCATAAAACTCACAAATCATGAGTTAAAAACCGATGATCAATGTCAAACCTGCCGATGATAGATATCAACAGCGCTTGTGCCGTTATTCATTGTAAATCCTTTTTCGAACGGTTCAACTCTCAGGTCGCGATAAATTCCATTGTTCTCGCTATTCTTTCCGGATCATTCAATCCATCTACCCATTTTTTATTAGATGGCCTGGTTAAATATTTTTTCTCGTAAGCTTTGTTGATCGCTTCAGTGATCTCTTTGAGGTCTGACGGTTTAATACCACGCACCGCTACAATATCTTTTGCGCATTTTATCTCACCATATTCGGCGGTCAAAAGACTTGTGTACCAGCTTTTGACCGCGCCATAATACGAACGGCTAAAGATCCTTCCATTCACTACCACCATCCAAATGCCCGTAAACTTTGTTCTGTCAGCTCCGGCGCGGACACTGGTGATCTGTGTTTCGTTTACGCATTTAAGAAATGCCCTTGAAAACTTTTTCATCATTCAAAGTTATTAAGCTGAATAACTTTGCCCCATCATGAAGCTGAAAAACACTTTAACCGAAATTTTGTCTGTCGATTACCCTTTAGTGCAGGCGCCGATGCTTGGCGTTACAACGCCTGAAATGGTTGCCGCCATATCGAATGAAGGT
>DASQJI010000142.1:0-1537 GCA_035631175.1 Parafilimonas sp. | reverse complement strand
CAATAAGCAAGGCAAAAAGCGAGATCAGGATCACCGCAAGACCAAGTTCAAAAATTGTGTTTTGGTACAACCCCGAAAGGGCACGATGTAAGAAAAATAATAGCAACGCAATGATCATGTATGCAAGCAACTTCTTCCACGCATACGGCACGTAATAATTTTTTTGTCCCCATACATAACTGATCACCATCATGCTGAAATAGCACAGGAAGGTTGCCCAGGCCGATGCCATATAACTGTACCGCGGAATGAAGAAATAATTTATTGCAAATGTGATGGCCACCCCGATGAACGTGATCGCTGCACCCGCCATCGTTTTGTTTGTGATCTTATACCAGATGCTGAGGTTATAATAGATGCCGAGGCTCATATTGGCTAATAAAAGTATGGGCACCACCCTAAGCCCTTCCCAATATTTTGGGTCGATGAAATATTTCCAGGCCGGGAGGAACAATGTAACCGCTAGGAACATGACTGAAACAGTGATCACAAAAAATTTTGTGACGCGCGCATAAACCCTTTGCGGATTTTCGTGCTCCGCCTGCTTGAAAAAGAATGGCTCCGCTCCCATCCTGAATGCCTGGATGAACAAGGTTATCAGAATCGACAGTTTATAACAAGCATTGTAAATGCCTCGTTGCTCATCTGCGAAATCATTCGAACCCGGTAGCCACCATCCCAGCATTAAACGATCAAATGTTTCATTCACCATACCCCCAAGTCCCGCGACCAGCATGGGTATCGTGTATATCATCATACTCGTCCACAAAGGAAGATCGAATTTCCATTTTTTAGGCAACATCCATTTGCTTAAACATATTAAGCAAAATAACGACTGCATCACATTTGCGAGCAGCACGTAACTTATAGGATTTACGTCGGGGCGGTACACAAATGCAGCCCAGCTATTTGGATCAGCCTTGGCCTTCGCCGGGCAATAACTTAAAAAGAAGATCGTAAACGCAACGTTGAGAATGATCGCAGATATCTTTATGAATGCAAATAAACGTGGCCTTCCTTCATATCTTAATCTTGCGAACGGGATCGTGCAGAGTGCATCAAGACCGATAATAAAAATGCTCAGTTGAATGAGCACCGGGAAATCCTGGAGCGTCGTCACTTTTGCCACCCAGCCCTGGTTCATCCATAATAAAATGCTGAGCACGATGGAACTTACCAACAAACTAATGGTCGCAGTGTTGTTGACGGCTTCCTTATTTTCTGTTCGCTGCATGAAGCGGAAATACGTTGTTTCCATTCCGTACGTGAACAGGCTATTAAATAACGGGATGGCGGCATAGATCGCGCCCATTTGTCCATAATCAGCTTTTGTGATTATTGCCGAGTAGGTGAGATATGGTGTAAGAAGATAATTGATGAAACGTGCCGCGATGCTGCTTAATCCATACCAAAATGTTTGTCCTGCCAGTTGCTTTATGCTGCTCAACTAAAAAATTTTCGCAAAAATAGGTATGAGACTGTTACCAGTTACCGGAGACTGGTAACCGGCAACTGGCAACAAGTTAATATTCCCCCG
>DASQJI010000141.1:0-2348 GCA_035631175.1 Parafilimonas sp. | reverse complement strand
TACTCATGATTCATCAAGCATCATTCATCCTCACAACCCATACTTGTCCACCAAATAGATCAACGCTGCCATATTGATCGCGCCGAGTTTCATTTCGCGTATATCAACGTTCTCAAAAACATCCGTTGCTGCGTGATGAATATAAAAATAGCGTTGGCTGTCGGGAAACAACCCCGCCAGCGGCGTTTTGAAATTCTCTTTTAAAGGTCCGATATCCGCGCCGTCACCGCCTTTTTCAAAACGGTCTCCGTAGTAAGGAATGAACAAGACTTTCCATTCGTTTAATTTTTTCCATGTACTGTCGGCAACATCGAATCCAAAGCCTCTCGGCGTAAAACCGCCTGCATCGCTTTCAAATGCGAAGATGTGTTTCTCTTTTTTCGTCCTTGCTTCCTCCGCATATTTTTTTGCGCCACGTGTGCCATTCTCTTCGTTGGCAAACAAAACAAAACGTATCGTATGTTTCGGGCGATAACCCAATGCTACGAATGTCCTAAGCACTTCGATCGTTTGTACCACACCGGTGCCATCATCATTTGCACCTTCTGCCGGATCCCAACTGTCAAGATGGCCACCAACGGTTATTATTTCCTCCGGGTGCTCGCTGCCGGTGAGTTCACCTATCACATTGTGGCCGATTGTGTCGGGCAACATGTATCCATAAGTAAACAAAGAGGCGGCTACCGGAATATTTTTATCGAATAGTTCGTTGAGTTTTTTTACGTCTTCAAGTCCCATCGCAGCCGCAGGAATTTTTTGCGCTGAATCGCTGTAATGAAGTGAGCCCGTGTGCGGATAATTGCCGGGCGTGTTTGTCATACTGCGGATCATCACCCCGAGCGCACCGTATTTTGCTGCACGGCTGGCGCCGTCGGAGCGGTACACTACATTTTTTCCATAGGCAGAAAACGGGTTGATCAATGTATCATCGAAAGGATTGTTATAGAAAACAATCTTCCCCTTCACATCGTGTTTCTTTGCCTCCAGTTCATCGAAATTATTTACACGGATCAGCGGCGCATGGATACCCACATCGCCCGCACCGATCGAATTGCCCAGCGCCAGAACGTTGAGATTGTATGCCTGCTGACTTCCATGTTCATCTTTATAAATAACGAACGCACGGTCTTTTCCACCGCGCACCCAATGCGGCACCATGCATTCCTGCAGGATAACGTTATCAGCACCGGCTTCTTTTAATGCAGTATATCCCCATTGTTCTGCGAGGACCATTTGCGGTGATCCTGCCAACCGGCCGCCGATATTTTTTGTGAGATAGTGGAGATTGTTATAAGGTGCGTCACTCGAAAGAATATTCACTGCTATCTTGTGAATGAACAAAGAATCACTTTTCAGGTCGCTATCGTAATGCTGGGAAGTGGCTAATAGTGGACAAAAAAATAACGCCACCAAAAAACTTTTCATTAGTTCTTTTGTTTTTGAAAGATGCGAAAATAAAGAGTTTATTGAACTGAAGGAGCGCAAGCGAATCGATTAGTTTTCCATGACAAGCGGCTCCTTACCTATCGCAATACATCGTTACTTTGCTGAAAATTAGATTGCATGCGTATAGGTATAGTTTGTTATCCAACCTATGGCGGAAGCGGTGTACTGGCAACAGAGTTGGGAAAAGCGCTTGCCGACAAAGGTCACCAGGTTCATTTCATAACATACCAGCAGCCCGTCAGGTTGAATATCTTCAGCGCAAATATTTTTTACCATGAAGTGAGCGTGCCAACTTATCCGCTATTCGATTACCCGCCGTATGAACTGGCTCTTGCAAGCACAATGGTAGATGTGATCCTGAACCACGACCTTGACCTGCTGCATGTGCACTACGCAATTCCGCACGCGTCTGCCGCGTATATGGCCAAACAAATTGTTTTGAAGACCGGGAGAAGTATCCCTGTTATTACTACGTTGCATGGCACTGATATCACCCTGGTTGGACGTGACAAGACGTATGAACCCGTTGTTACGTTTTCCATCAACGAAAGCGATGCGATCACTGCTGTTTCCGAAAATCTCAAAGAGGAAACGTATCGCTCATTCGCGATCACGAAGGACATACAGGTGATCGAAAACTTTGTTGACAACAGCCGTTACAATAAAAAACCCATCGACGCTTTTAGAAAAGTGATCGCGCCGAACAATGAAAAAATAATTATTCATGCATCGAACTTCAGGAAGGTAAAAAGAGTTGAAGATGTGATACGCATCTTTGCGAACGTGCATGAAAAATTACGTGCAAAATTGTTGCTGGTGGGCGACGGGCCGGAGCGCCGCAGCATGGAAGACCTCGGACGCCAGCTGCAGGTGCAGGACGATGTGCGTTTTCTTGGTAAACA
>DASQJI010000140.1:0-10573 GCA_035631175.1 Parafilimonas sp. | reverse complement strand
GTCTTCATCAGACTCGGCCTGCTTTCCCCTGGTTACAAGATCCTCTAGTTTTATATTTAATGGCATAGTACGGATGGGTGTGTAACGCGATAAAAAATTGACAACAATTTACGTACGTTTTTTAAATATAAGTACCTTCACTGGAGCAGACTAACGATTGCATATAACTCTTCGCTGATTCATATCAATGCCTGGCATCGAACCTTCACGGTCTGTAGTAACCAAATTGCTAAAACAAAAATCAGGGAGTATGAATTACGATTATCCGCAAACCGATCTTTCAAGAGGCGTTCTGGCCGGGTTACTCACCGGCATCGTGGCTGCTGTTGTGAATACTATTTTCGTGATCCTGTACCGCAGCGCCACCGAGTTTTACGAATTCAGTGGCCTTGACATAACAGTTATTGTTTTTGGTTCAATATTACTTTCTATAACCTGTGGCCTGCTGTTTTATTTTCTTGTGCATTACATGAGGAGAGGTATGGCTTTTTACCGCGCGATCGTTTGCATAGTAACCGTCCTGATCGTTTTGTTAGGGATAATTGTGCGGCGTTCGGTAATGGGCAATGTGCCTGGCGAGTTCAAAGTTTTAGTCGTTGGAACGCAGGTGATTATCGGCGGCCTTGGGGCCTTTTTTATCCCCTATCTTTTCAGCCATGACCGCTTGATCAGCTGAATAAACGCGATATGTAGTAAAAAGCGCCGCTACGCATCTTTCATCCACTATACTTCAATACGACTGCCTGCTCTCTTCATTTTCGTCTTTGGATATTATATGAAAACGTGCATGCAAAACGGGCGGCTTTAAAATTGTGGAATATCCGCCCAGCGCTTCCCCAACTGCCCGCAATTAACATTTAGCAAGTGTAATGAAAAATTGTGAGCACATTGTTTGCAATAGAGAATCAGCTAGTCGTATGATGCGAACCATCCATATATCTGATCGCTCACTTTCCAGCCAATTGCCAACCTATTCACTCAACAAATTTTAAATCCTTATTCATCTAAAAATAAGTTATGAAGATCCTTGAATTGAAAGTTATGCGGGGACCGAACTATTGGTCTACCTATAGGCAAAAACTGATTGTAATGAAGTTGGACCTTGAAGAGTCAGAGGAATTTCCGACAAATAAGATCGATGGTTTTGCTGACAGGATACAGGAACTCATCCCCACGCTGTACAGCCACAGGTGCTCGGAAGGAAAACCGGGCGGCTTTTTTGAAAGGGTAAGACAAGGCACCTGGATGGGTCACGTTATCGAACACATTGCTTTGGAAATCCAGTCGCTTGCTGGTATGCAATGCGGATTTGGAAGAACACGCTCGACAAATAAATCGGGCGTGTATCATGTGGTGTTTTCATACCAGGTGGAAAACGCCGGACTATATGCCGCCAAAGCAGCCGTGCGGATCGCGCAGGCGCTCGAAAGCGACATTCATTATGATATCGCAAAAGATATTAAAGAGCTATCGCGCATCAATAAAAATGAAGGCCTCGGCCCGAGCACGCAGGCCATCGTAAATGAGGCGGTGAAAAAAGGGATTCCATATAAACGTATCGACAACGATTCGTTGTTGAGGCTCGGACAGGGAATTCATCAAAAACTGATTCGCGCAACAATGGCCTGCACCACAAGCAGCATTGGTGTCGACATAGCCTCTGATAAGGAAGAAACAAAAAGAATATTGGCGGAATCTTTTATTCCGCTTCCTCGCGGAAAAGATGTTGCGACTGTTGAAGAGCTCGACGAGGTGATCCGGGATCTCGGTTATCCGATCGTGATCAAGCCGGTTAACGGGAACCACGGCAGGGGCGTTACAACGAACATTCTCTCAAAAGAAAAAGCATACGAAGCTTTCGAAGTTGCGCATGAATTATCTGACAAGGTCATCGTCGAGAAATTTGTGCGCGGCATAGATTACCGTTTCCTGGTTGTCAATTACAAGCTCGTCGCTGTTGCAAAGCGGACGCCCGCAATGGTGATGGGGGATGACAAATCGACGATCAAAGAACTCATCGACGACACGAACAACGATCCACGGCGCGGCGAAGACCATGAAAATGTTTTGACGACTATAAAAGTTGACAATGTTACTAATTCGATCCTGGTCCAAAAAAATCTTACGTTAAACTCGGTGTTGCCGCTTGGTGAAATATTGTTCTTGAAGGATACTGCGAACATAAGCACCGGCGGCACCGCTAAAGATGTGAGTGATGTAGTGCATCCGTACAATGTTTTCCTCGCGGAACGTATTGCGCGATTAATGAATCTTGATATCTGTGGAATAGACGTCATTGCTGAAGACATTGCCATTCCAATCACTGAAAAAAATGGGGCGGTGCTGGAAGTAAACGCCGGCCCTGGTTTCCGGATGCATTTGTCTCCTTCAATTGGTCCGGGCAGGAATGTTGCTGAACCTCTCATTAAAATGCTTTTTCCTCCCGGCAGTGCCTCACGCATTCCGATCGTTGCTGTTACAGGCACAAACGGAAAGACTACGGTTACCCGTTTGATCGCGCACATCGCGAGCCAGGCCGGCCAATCTGTGGGATACACAACGACCGACGGAATTTATATACAGAACCAGCCGGTGTTTTTCGGCGACTGCAGCGGTCCGTCAAGTGCAGAAGTAGTACTGCGGGACCCAATAGTTGATTTCGCTGTGCTTGAATGTGCGCGCGGAGGAATTCTGCGCTCAGGTTTGGGATTTGATAAGTGCAATGTGGGTATTGTTACAAACATTTCAGAAGACCACCTCGGCCTCGACGAGATACATTCTCTAAGAGAACTTGCAAAAGTAAAATCTGTGGTGCCACGCAGCGTGTTTAACCATGGATATGCGGTGCTGAATGCAGACGACGACCTTGTTTTTAAAATGCAGGAGGATCTGGATTGTAAAATCGCGCTGTTCAGCATGGACGCAGATAACGATCGGATCCAGGAACATTGCGAGAATGGTGGCCTTGCAGCGATCGTCGAGAAAGGTTATATCACGATCTGTAAAGGGGAGTGGCGGACGAGAATAGCGAAGATCAAAGAGATCCCGCTCACATTTTCAGGCAGAGCGCAGTGCATGGTGCAAAATATTCTTCCTGCAATCTTAACAGCAGTGATCTATGACTTCAAGATCGACACGATAAGAGCAGCATTAAGATCTTTTATCCCGTCCGCAGAGACCACGCCGGGGCGCATGAATATTTTCAAGTTCAGGAATTTCGACTTCATGATCGATTATGCGCACAATGTCGACAGCCTGCGGCAGCTTAAAACATTCATAGATCAAACGACGGCAACTGCAAAGATCGGGATCATCGCTTCGCCGGGTGATCGTCGGGATGAAGACATAAGGAACCTGGGCTTTCTTGCGGGGAAAATTTTTGACGAGATCATTATCCGTCATGATAAAGATGGCCGGGGCAGGACAAAAGAGCAACTGACGCAACTCACCGTGCAGGGAATAATGCAGGCAAATGCGCATGCGGTCATTAATATAATTTCCGACGAGTTGGAGGCGATTCAGTACGCGATGGATAATGCGAAGAAAGGTTCATTCATCGTGCTGCTCAGTGATAAGGTCCAGGAAAGCATCGAATATGTGTCAGGATTGTTGAAAAATGAAAAACAGGAAAAGCAAAAGAAACAAGTAAATCAAAACTCGTACAATTAAAACCCTTATGAAAAACGGAAATAACTCAACGACCTCCTACTTTTCTGTCGCACGGAATGTTTGGGGAATGAAAGACGTTTTTGTCAACTTTTACATGATCAAGAACGGCGACCCGGATAAGTGGGTGTTGGTAGACGCTGGTTTGAAAACGTCATACCCGAGGATCAAAAAAATGGCGCACGCTCTTTTTGGAGAGAAAAAACCTGAAGCCATCATTCTCACGCATGGACATTTTGATCACGTGGGAGCGCTGAAAAAATTGGCCGAGGAATGGAATGTGCCGGTTTACGCTCATTACCTCGAACTTCCATACCTGACTGGCAGATCCCATTATCCTCCTCCGGATCCAACAGTAGGAGGCGGAATGATGGCTTTCATGTCGTTTATGTATCCCACCGATCCGGTTGACATAGGTAATCAAATAAGCGTGTTACCTGAAGATGGCACCGTCCCAGGCCTGAAGGGTTGGAAATACGTGCATTCACCGGGACATACGCCGGGGCACATTAGTCTCTTTAGGGAGGAGGATAAGCTATTGATAGCCGGCGATGCATTTGTTACTACAAAAAGTGAATCAGCCATTGCTGTGATGTTGCAGACTAAAAAGATCTCAAGACCGCCCGCATATTTGACAAGCGACTGGCAAACTGCTTACAGATCGGTGAAGCAATTGTACGATCTCTCACCTGAAGTTGTTGCAACCGGGCACGGGCAACCGATGACGGGTGAAGAAGCCCGTGACGGGCTCGAGTATTTGTACCAGCATTTTGCCGAAGAGATGCCCTTGAATGGAAGATATGTTGATGAGCCGGCCGTTGCGGATGCTAACGGTCTTCTTTATACGCCTCCGCGAAAAGCGGCTGCCATTGATGCGTGGGTGATTGCTGCAGTTGCAGCCACTGTGGTAACTGCGGTTACATTATCGCTTGTCTTAAGAAAGAGGAAGAGGTCGCGTCTGCGCTTCTAAAGAGAATGAAGGCACGGCCGTCAATGTTTTGCTGTTAGTCTCAAAAATTCCTGAATAATGGTCGGCTTATTTCTTCCATGCCCGGCCACGGAATCGACGCAAGGATGATTACCAGCGCCAGAATATAAAACACAATGCATCGCCTGTGTTTTTTCCCATCGGGCAACTGTTTTCTATATACGCCACGAGCAATTGTGATCAATGTGATAGCTATCAGCATGCCAACCGCATGTTCCACCGCAAAAAAACGGTAGGTTGGATTTTGCATCACGGTCCCCATCCCATTCTGCAAAATATTTGGTAACCCGAGGCTACCTGCAAACCACTGGTATAGACCGATCAATAACGTGATATGTGCTGCGATCATAAGCCAAAGGCCGAGTTGCTTGTCGAGTCCATTAAACGGCCGATTGATTGCGGCAAAGTGCCTTATCAGGTTCAACACCAGCAGAAACAGTATTACCCACCGTAACAAATTGTGGAGGCTGAGCAGGATATCATACATGGTTTGGCGAATTTGTCCGCTTCAAAAATAAGGCGCAAACATGAAAGATGAATAATTGATATGAATTGCAATTCACAACTGGAGTTTGCAAGCTGGATTTTTATCGGGATGAGTTGAACTGATAAATAATCCCAACTTTGCATTAAGGCCAGCCAGCATATTTTTGCACCGTAAATTTTTTGCATGATCCTCACGCCTGTTACAACCGTTGACGATATTACCCCCGCACATTTCAAACAAACTTTCTATGACGCCGAGGTGCCGGTGGTGATAAAAAACTTATCGAGGCGATGGCCGGCTTACACGAAGTGGAACTGGGATTATTTAAAACAAATTGCGGGGGATAAGAAGGTTGGTATCTACAACAATGTAAAAAGTGATGCTTACACCCCGATCAACAAAGCAGATGATTATACCACCTTCGGCGAGTACGTGGATATGATACAAAAGGGCCCTGCGGCCTGGAGAATTTTTTTGTTCAATATTTTCAATCATGCTCCGCAGCTAACAGAAGATTTCACCTGGCCTGAAGATTATATGAAAGGCTTTGTAAAACGCGTGCCTATGCTATTCACCGGCGGCCAGGGTTCCATTACCCATATGCATTTCGACATTGACCTCAGTCATATTTTGCATACCCAATTCATGGGGCGAAAAAAAGTATTGTTGTTTCCTTTTAATGAACAACACAAACTTTATCGGAAGCCGTTCGAGGTATTGAGCCTCGCAGATTTCAGCAACTATTACGATGCAGAGAAAAGTAAGCTCGACGCGAACAAGTTCCCTGCGCTGAATGCGGCAAAAGGATATGAAGTCACGCTGGAACACGGCGATACCCTGTTTATGCCGGGCGGCTACTGGCATCACATGGAATACCTGGACAGTGGCTTCGCTATGAGCCTGCGAGCACTTAACAGCTCGGTTACCGGCAAGTTGAAAGGCCTTTGGAACATTGCCGGCATGCGCAACATCGATACGCTGATGAAAAAGACAATGCCACATAAATGGTATGCATGGAAAGAAAAAACTTTATTTGAAGCCGCAGAGAAGGTGGTGGGTGCAAAATAAAAACAGCGGTTAAAAAACCGCCGTAATTTTTGTCAGCATATAACCCCCAATAAATCGTTTGAGCAAAGGCTCATAACAGCACAAAGTTCCTTCGAGGCAAGAGCCTGAAAAATGTGATTTCTCACATTTTTCGATGTGATTTTTCACACGTCTGTTTGTCGTAAAACAAAAAGCCATGGGATACATGGCTTAAAAAAAGATTAGGTGAAGACTGATCAGGCCTGGTCCTGCGACTTTGGTTTTAGTTCTGGTTTTGGTATAAGTACTTTTCGGCTTAATTTAAATTTGCCAGTCTTATGATCGATACCAATGAGTTTTACCTTTACGATGTCGCCCTCTTTTAAAACGCCTTCAATTGTTTCCAGACGTTTCCAGCTTATTTCACTGATGTGAAGAAGACCTTCTTTCTTTGGCAGGAATTCAACAAACGCGCCGTACGGCTGAATGGTTTTGACTTTTGCCTCGTACACGTCGCCAACCTGCGGCACTGCAACAATCCCTTTTATCCATCTCAGCGCCTTTTCAACGCCTTCTTTGTTGGTAGAGAAAATGCTTACTTCTCCGAAACTGCCTACTTCTTCAATATTGATGGTAGTACCAGTTTCTTTTTGGATCTCCTGTATCACCTTGCCTTGGGGACCGATAACTGCTCCGATAAATTCCTTGTCGATTATCAGTTTCTCCATTCTCGGCGCATGTGGTTTCACCTCGGGGCGTGCAGCTTCCGTTGTGGCATACATGGCCTCAAGAATATGAAGCCTGCCTTTGCGCGCCTGATCCAGCGCTTCGCGCATTACTTCCATACTTAATCCATCGATCTTAATATCCATCTGCACACCGCAGATCCCATCACGGGTGCCTGTTACTTTGAAATCCATATCCCCCAGGTGATCTTCGTCCCCCAGAATGTCGGTGAGGATAGCGTAGTTGTTATCATCTGCCCTGGTGATCAATCCCATGGCAACGCCGCCTACATGTTTTGGGATGGGTACACCGGCATCCATGAGCGCAAGAGAACCAGCGCATACCGTGGCCATAGAGGATGAGCCATTGCTTTCCAAAATGTCGCTCACGATACGAACCGTGTAAGGATATTCATTGCCGGGCATCATTTGCTTCAGGCTGCGCAACGCGAGGTTGCCGTGGCCAACTTCGCGCCGGCCCGGGCCACGCATCATTTTTACTTCACCAGTTGAAAAAGGGGGGAAGTTATAATGTAAAATGAAGCGGCTGTATTCGCTGCTCGCAGCGCTTTCAACCAATAATTCATCGAGAGGTGTACCGAGTGTTACGGTAGTCAAAGACTGTGTTTCACCGCGCGTGAATAATGCTGATCCGTGCGGTGATGGGAGCACATCGATCTCCATATTCAACGGGCGAACTTCATCGAGTTTCCGGCCGTCCAAACGTTTTCTTTCATCGAGGATCATATTTCGCACGACTTCCCATTGCAATTCCTCGTAATACTTTTTTGCAAGAGCAATATGGTCTTCTGATACATCTTCCCCAAGGGAAATAATAAGGTCGTCTTTTATCAGGCTAAATGCTTCGCTGCGCTCTGCTTTCGCTGTTCCGCCGGCTGACACCTGGTACAAACGGTCTTTACACAATGCAACCACCTTTGCTTTTAGTTCTTCATTGTGTTCAGGTTTGGCATATTCGCGTTTTTCGTTCACGCCAATTTTTTGCCGCAATTCAGCCTGCGCTTTTATTTGAACACGGATCGCATCGTGTGCGGCCTGCAATGCATTGATAAGATCTTCTTCGCTGCATTCTTCAGCTTCACCTTCCACCATCATTAAATTCTTCTCGGTGGCACCGATCATGAAATCCATCGTTGCTTTCGCATACTGCGAACGCGTGGGGTTGATAACAAACTCATCATCAACTTTGCCGACACGCACTTCAGAAATGATCTCTTTGATCGGAACATCAGACACAGCCAAAGCAGCGCTGGCGGCTAAGCAAGCCAATGAATCAGGCAATATTTCAGCATCAGACGAGATCAGTGTCACGAGAACCTGTACGTCGCACAAATAATCTTCCGGGAATAAAGGCCGCAAAGCCCGGTCGATCAAGCGGCTGACCAACACCTCATAATCATTGAGTCTTCCTTCTCGTTTAAAAAACGAACCGGGAATTCTTCCTGCCGACGCGAACTTTTCCATATAGTCGACGGTGAGAGGAAAGAAGGACTGTCCTTCTCTTGGTTCCTTAGAGGCCACCACTGTAGCGAGGATGATGCAGTTACCCTGTCGAACAGTTACAGAGCCATCAGCCTGGCGTGCAAGCCGGCCGGTTTCAATAATAACTTCTTGTCCATCGGGCAGTTGAAAACTTACTTGTATTGGTTGAGATAACATAAATTTTTTTGAATAAAATTTGAGAAATGAAAGAATGAGCGTGCACGTCGTGCTGATATCGCCTTAGAAATTAGAGAGAGGGTGGCAGCAATTAAAAAGAAATCCCAACTGCACAGCAGCCAGGATAATCTTTTGAATATTATTTTCTGAGGCCAAGTTTTTCGATTAGAGCACGGTAGCCTTGCAGGTTATGTTTCTGCAGATACGTGAGGAGGCGCTTACGTTGGCCAACCATCCGCATCAGGCCACTGTGTGTAGCAAAGTCTTTTTTGTTTTGCTGCAAGTGTTTGGAGATACTTGTAATGCGTTCAGTAAGAAGCGCAATTTGTGCTTCCACAGAACCTGTGTTCGACGCGTTACCGCCAAATTCCGTAAAAATGTTTGTTTTCTTTTCAGTAGTTAAATAAGACATCTCAATTTAATTTAAAAGGCATCCAGATTTTTTCTTCTTTATATAAGGCGGCAAAAGTAATTTAAAAAACTGAAAAGCGAATGACATGTTATTTTAAGCACCCGGTTGGTCAGGTTAATTCATCAAATTGCTAACGCTGCCGGTGAACGCAGACATCGTGTCCTTAATCTTGGCGGTGGCTGTTTGCAACGAATGAGCAACAGGCCAAACAAAATTTGAATTTAAGATCGCAGACGCTTTCGTATAGAGCTTGTCAGGATAATAATTAAAGAAACAGCTTCCTCCTTTGATGCAATCAATTATGCTGTGCACTTCAGCGGCAGGTACCGCCGGACATCCCCAACTGCGGCCCATCATAGTTCCGTTCAGAGCTCGCTCGCGATTTACGTATGCACTTCCATGCATAACGATGGCTCTCGGCCTTACGTTGTTGTTAAAGCCATTCTCCTGTCCATCGAGCCGCATACTGTAACCGTTATCGCCATTATAGGTTTCAGCCGTGATCATAAAGCCAAGACAACTTTTATGCGATTCATCGCTGTTCGAAAAGCTGGTTGCATAATCGTTACCCGAATTTCTTCCGTGGGCCACATACGTGTTGAAAAGGATCTTACCAGCGTTTAGATCCAATACATACAACCTTTTCTTGCTGCTTGGTTGGCTGAAATCGCAAATGGTTAATAAGCCCGGTTTGTTGAGCGCATTCTCGGCAACGAAGTACTCATAACCTTTGAATGCATTGAGAAACACGTCCCGGTTCAAACCGGCGTCAGAAAGATGCATCGATGAGTACAGGGAATCTATCAACAAGGTCAGATCAGCGCTGCTGTCCGTTGAGGAAACAGTGGAAACGATCTTGTTGACGGTAGGGTGGGTAATGGCAGCTTTTTTTTGAGCAATCATTGAAGTTAACGCCGTAAAAAGAAAGAGACATACAGCGCTGGCCAGGATTAATTTTTTCATTAAAAAATCTTGTTTTTTTAAAGGATGTTGGAAATTTATTTTTTTCTAAAAAACCCTGAGTAATAGTGGAGTGCAAAGGTACGCCGCAGAATCAAAACTTTCTTCTAATGAAATGTTACATAAAGTCCAAAAAAAGGCTCTCACCTCTTTTTGAAGAAAGTGAGAGCCAGTACCAAACAATTGATGTTTACAATTTGTTGATCTCAACGTTCGCGACCGTTTTGGTAACCGCAGATGCGACATAAGTTTCTTGCAGGTCGCTGTCTTTTGATTTAATGGTGAAATAATATTTTTCATTTGCGGTTTCCCCGTTCACCACTTTGAATTGTTTGAGAAAATTCGAATCGCTAAACGACCTGGAAAATAAGACATCGCCGGCCTCATTTTGAATCGAAAGTGTGAAGTTTTCGCTTTTGGCGTTTTTTATTTGAACGCGAAAGATCAACGCATCCGCCGTGCTCCCCATGAATTGCACACTGGTTTTCTCACCCGAGAGGATTTCAATATTGGAAGAATGAGTGGCTGCAAAACCGCCGGAGGAGGTTAATAGAAGAGATGCCGATAGGATAGCTGCTGAGATGAATTTTTTTCCTGAAAATCTTAATAATGCCTGTTTCATAATTGTT
>DASQJI010000139.1:0-15042 GCA_035631175.1 Parafilimonas sp. | reverse complement strand
TTCTTCTCAGATCATCCAAAAGTTTGTAAGCTCATGGAGCAGTCCGTCTGTGCACCGGAAAATGGCCTTAAGCCAAAAATAAAAAAGCCCGACTGGTTGCGGGTGAAGCTCCCCATTGGTGAAAGCTACAAGCATGTCCGCAATCTTGTTGACACGCATAAGCTCCATACAATTTGCGAAAGTGGTAACTGTCCAAACATGGGAGAATGCTGGGGTGCGGGCACTGCAACTTTTATGATCCTCGGAAACATTTGCACAAGAAGCTGCGGCTTTTGCGCAGTTGCAACCGGCCGGCCTAATGCTGTAGATTGGGACGAGCCTGAACGTGTTGCTGAGGCGATCTACCTGATGAAGGTAAAACATGCGGTGATCACGAGTGTCGACCGCGACGAATTAAGAGACGGCGGTTCTGTGATCTGGCAAAATACCATTAAAGCGGTAAAGGCATTGAACCCGAAAACTACCTTAGAAACACTTATCCCCGATTTCAAGGGAGAACACGAAAACATTCAGCGGATCATGGAAGCTGCACCCGAAGTAGTGAGCCACAATATTGAAACGGTAGAACGATTGACGCGGCAAGTGCGCATTCAGGCAAAGTACCGCAGGAGCATGGACGTGCTACGGATATTGAAGAAGGGCGGCATGCGCACAAAGACCGGCATTATGCTTGGCCTCGGAGAAAGTAAAGAAGAGGTAATAGAGACGATGAATGATCTTGCCGCTGTAAATGTGGACGTACTGACACTTGGACAATATCTACAGCCTACTTCAAAACATCTCGTGGTGGAACGTTTTGTTCATCCTGACGAGTTCGCGGAGTTCAGAGAGATCGGGTACTCGCTCGGTTTCGATTATGTAGAAAGCGGTCCGCTGGTGCGCTCCTCATACCATAGCGAAAAGCACGTTTTTGCGGGTTATGGAAGAAAGGAATGGTTGAATGAGAAAGTTAGTTGATCACTGGAGTAAATTAGCCAAATTGTAAGCGCCCTATCCCTTGTTGAAGTTTACTTCGCTCGTATTTACTGTTTTCTAATGCGATTAAAACAAATAACCAATGCGAAAGACGGATCCATGATTATGCCATTTGGAAACGCCATCGTTGCCTGTTGCAATATTGCTAATGCCCGGATTATAATTTGCTGCAAAGCATAATCCATTTCTTAATTTATAGCCGGCAAGGATGTTTGCGCTAAATTCAAAAGGTTTTAGATCATCATCATCCCCGGTTCCAAAATGAACATCTGTTTCTTGTCCGTCAAATTTCTCTGTTCCTCCCACACCAAAAGCAATGTCAGGTCCGGCTCCGAAAAAAAAGCTACCACTACCACAATTTATGTGATATACGAGGTTCAGAGGAAGTTCAATGTAGTTAAGTGTGACTTCGCCATCAAATGGGTAAGTACCCCCTTTTTGTGTAAAATTCAAGGAAGGCATAAAACTGAACTTACGACCTATTCGCGCTGAACAGACAACGCCCGCTGTTAGCCCTGTTTTTCCACCATACCGCAGTGGCCTACTCGCGAATGTTTCTTTAGCGTAGTAAAAAGATGCACCGGCGTGAAATCCCAACGACCACTTTTTGGAATCATAGGCCAATTGAGTAGCCGACGGATCTTGTGCGTGTGTTGCCGTAATACACAGCACCAACGGAAAAATTAATAGTATTTTTTTCATAAACTAACTTTGGTTGAGCACGAACCCTAAAGTAAGATTTGAAATGTAACATATAATGTGATTTAGGATTTACTTATCATAATATCAGGCCAACACGTGCGGGCGAATTTTTAATTTTCGGTTGGTAAACATGGAGACAAGGCCGGTCCTGTCTAAACGGAAACAACGCGGGCTCTCTATAACAAAAGGACGGGACGTATGCAGAAAACAAATGATCTTTTTATGGCGCTCGCCCTTGCTCGCGCGAATTGCCGAAAATAAAAAACCGAAGTTTGAAATGAGCTTCGGTTTTTAGATTTGTGTCCAGACAACTCTTCTATTGGGTGCTGGAACTGGAAGGCGCCTTTTTTCCTCCGAACATGTACCCAAGGCGAATTGCAAATCCATTGTTGTGCCATTCAACGTCGCCGGCATTATCAGGAGCGATGTCGCTTATCCCGGGGTTATAATTTGCCGCGAAGAATAGGCCGCTATTCAAGCGGTAACCTGCAAGAATATTCACGCCGAAATCAAAAGATTTGAAGTCGTCATCATCTCCACTTCCAAAATTGATGTCTGTCTTATCACCTTCAAAGTCCTCCTTGCCTCCCATGCCAAACGCAAGATCAGGGCCGGCGCCAATAAAAAATGTACCTCCCTTACTTGTAGCGTTGTACACAAAATTCAGAGGAAGCTCGATGTAACTTAAAGTGAGTTTGTCCTCATCACCATCGTCAAGGGTATATGTTCCACCCTTCTGCGTAAAATTCAGCGAGGGCATGAAACTGAACTTACTGCCAATGGGAGCAGAGTAAACAATACCTGCCGTAAAACCTACCTTGGTGTCATATTTAATGGAGACGCCCTGAGACGTTGCCTTGCCTGAATAAAAGGCTGCACCGGCCTGCACGCCGAAACTTTGAGAATAGGCAGCGTTTAATGCGTATGTGAGTACGGCTGCCAGCAAAAGCTTTTTCATAAATGTTCTGTTTTAGTTTAGAAAGTAAAGCAAATTTAGCCTGCCACATGAAAGTTCACACGATCAGCAGTCAATTATTTCCTAACAATTGTTAGTGGAATAACTAGGCTTGCACGCTCATGATTTTTATATTATTTTTGCCGCCCTTAATCGCAAACCGGCGGGGTGGAAATTCAAACAGCTTCACGCTGTTTTTAAGTATGCGAGCTTGCGGCACGGTTTGGTGTTGAGCGGATGTGGCGAAACTGGCAGACGCACCAGACTTAGGATCTGGCGCCGCAAGGCATGTGGGTTCGACCCCCTCCATCCGCACAAAATAAGGTGATTAGTTTATCGGTTCATTAGTTTATTCGTGTATTCGAGCGTTTCCAAATTAACTAATAAACCAGTCACCCAATAAACTAATTAACTTCATATCAATGGCAACGATCACAAGAGAAAAGCTAGGAACACTGAATGATAAGCTCACGATCAATCTTGGGAAAGAAGATTACCTCCCATCGTTCGAAAAAAGTTTGAAGAGTTACGCTAAGAGCGCGAACATACCAGGTTTCAGAAAGGGCATGGTACCCTCAGGCCTGATCAAGAAAATGTATGGGCAGTCGGTGTTTACGGAAGAAGTGTTGCGCACAGTTGAAAAAGAACTGCAGAACTATATGACGGCGGAACAACTGGAGATTTTCGCCCAGCCCCTTCCTCTCGAATCTGATTCGCGGATGCTCGATATGCATCATCCGGGCGACTATGCCTTTGCGTTTGAGATCGGTCTAAAACCCGATTTTGAGATCAACACAGATGATATGCAGGTAACGAAGTACAAAGTAGAGGTAACTGATGAAATGATCGACGAAGAAATAAACCGGATGCGCACACGATATGGAAAGATGACCGAACCGGAAACAATAAGCAGAGAAGAGGAAGTACTAAATGTGCATTTTACCGAAGCAGATCCTGCAGGAAAGAATATTGAAGAAGGAATTGAAAAAGACAATTCCCTTTTGCTCAAATATTTTTCACCTGATACGCAAAACGAATTAAGAGGCAGAAAAAAGGACGATACAATTCTGATCCAGCTCAACAAAGCATTCGAAGAAAAGGAACGGGAATGGATATTGGATGATTTGGGACTTGACAAGGAGCAACCGAAAAATGCGGAAAAGTTTTTCAACCTGCAAATAACCAAAATAGGGTTCGTAGAAAAAGCAGAGATGGACGAGAACTTTTTTAAAACGTTATACCCGGAAAGCGGCATTTCGAATGAAGAAGAATTTCGCAACGCCGTCAAAGTTGAAATTGAGCGGTACTACGATAGCCAAAGCCGGAATCAGCTTGACGATCAGATCTACCACTATCTTGTAGACCATGTACAAATTGACTTTCCTGAGAATTTTCTGAAACGGTGGCTGCAGGAAGGTGGTGAAAAACCCAAGTCGGCCGAAGATGCGGAAAAAGAATTACCGGTTTTCCTGAACCAGTTGAAATGGACGCTTATCAGCACAAAGCTGATCAATGACAACCAGGTAAAAGTTGAGCAAGAAGAGATCAAAGATTTTGCGCGCGCCCAGATTTCCAGTTATATGCGAGGTCAGAGTATTAACGACGCCCCCTGGCTCGATGAATATGCGAACCGCATGTTACACGATAAAAAATTCGTGGAAGAAACTTACACTCGTCTTCAAACTGAAAAATTATTTACCCTTCTTGAAACGAGGGCAACCATTATCGAGGAGCCGGTCAGCGCAAAAGAGTTCGAAGAAAAAGCTCATCACCACCATCATCATTGATTTTGCGATCACGGAGATGTTTTGAAATCCTGCATTTTTAACTGCTCATTGCAAAATTTATATTCGGCTACGTCATTACTTGAGATGATCAGCAAGCGTCCCTTGCAAAACTCATTTATCCATTTGTAATATAACTCAAATCCGCTGGTATCAAGATTGGTGCAAGGTTCGTCGAGTAAGACCACGGGCACATCGGAAAATATTGCCTGCGCGAGTTTTAGTCTCTGCTTCATGCCGCTGCTGAAGTTGCGTATTTGTTTATCCATCGCATGATCAAGTGCGGCCATCGAAAGAATTTGCTCCGCGGAAAACCCATTAAGAAACTTTTTAAAGGTTGAATGAAAATGCAGGAATTCTTTTGCGGTCATTTCTTCAATTAATTCCAGGTAGGGAGCAGCAAAGGAAATCCAGAGATGAACAGTGTCGGGTTCAATGGCCTTACCATTTACCCATTCCACCTGTCCTTCGTTCAACAACATTGAAGCCGACAGTATTTGCAATAACGTACTTTTCCCACTACCGTTTGGCCCTGTTATAGCATACCAATTGTCGCCCGAAAATTCATAATCAAGCTTACGGAAAATCCATTCGCGGCTGAAACGTTTGCCGGCATTATTCAGAATGATCTTCATGTTTGATTGGAGCTGAGGGGACGACAGTTAGTTAATCGTCGTCATCATCGGTTTTGGTGTACCGTTTTATGATCCCTCTTTCGCTTTCGCGTATGAAGCTAATGATCTCATCGCGTTCATCACTGGCAGCCATTTCTTCTTCGATGAATTCGAGCGCCTTGGAAGTGTTTAAGCCTTTATTGTAAATGATGCGATAGATGTCAAGTATTTCGTTGATCTTATCGAGCGAAAACCCCCTTCGTTTAAGGCCGACGCTATTGACGCCGCCATAGCTTAAGGGATTTCGAACAGCCTTAATGAAAGGAGGCACATCCTTGCGAACAAGGCTTCCGCCTGCTATAAAAGCATGCTGGCCAATTTTCACGAACTGGTGGATCGCGGTAAAACCAGCTATCCAGGCATAATCAGACATCACAACATGGCCAGCCATTTGGCTGTTGTTGCTCATGATGCAATTATTGCCGACAGAACAGTCGTGCGCAATGTGGCTGTATGCCATGATCAGGCAACTATTGCCAACCGTTGTTTTCCAACGGTCGCGGGTTCCGCGATGTATTGTCACAAATTCCCTTATAGTCGTATTGTCACCGATTTCAACGGATGTCTTTTCACCATTGTACTTCAAATCCTGGGGAACAGCGCCGATCACCGCGCCGGGAAAGATTCGACAATTCTTTCCGATATGAACTCCCTCCATAATGGTTACGTTACTGCCTATCCATGTACCTGCGCCTACCTCAACATCCTCGTGGATAACTGTAAACGGATCAATTTTTACATTTTCAGCAAGTTTGGCATTGGAGTGTATATACGTATGCGGATGAATCATTTCTGGTTTCGGCCCGTTTATAAAAGCGCGATCATTTGACAGAGAAATGGCGCAAAGTTAAACGTTCAGTCTTAAAATAGTGCTAAAACCGTTTTTAGTCCACTTTAACCAGCTGCGCAACAAGGTCCGCCTCAGTAGCGACTTTTCCACCCACATACACGGTACCCTTCATGTCGCATATGCCTCTGCGTATAGGGCCGTTCAGCTCCATCTTCAAGATCATCGTGTCGCCCGGTACAACTTTCTGTTTGAATTTGCAGTTATCGATCTTTAAGAAATAGGTATCGTATTTGCCATTCGGCATCGCATTAATACACAAAATACCACCGGTTTGTGCCAGGGCCTCCACTTGCAAAACACCGGGCATTACAGGATTAGACGGAAAATGCCCCTGGAAAAACCATTCGTTGAATGTTACGTTCTTAATGCCCACTATGCGCGTGTCAGTTAATTCAATGATCTTATCGATCAATAAAAATGGGAAACGATGCGGCAGGGTTTTTTCAATGTACGAGTGACCGTACACCGGCGGCTGTGACGGATCGTAAACAGGGACGTCCTTCACATGCTTGTTCTTTTTGATATACTGTTTGATCTTCCTCGCAAACTCAACATTGCTGCTATGGCCCGGCCGGTTCGCAATGATCCTCGCCTTGATCGGATACCCGATCAGCGCCAGGTCGCCGACAACGTCAAGCAGTTTATGTCGGGCAGGCTCGTTCGGGAACCGGAGCTCCAGGTTGTTTAAATATCCCTCGCTTTTTACTTCGATCCTGTCTTTCTTGAAAACTTTTTTCAGGCGCTTCATTTCTTCCGCATCGACCACCTTATCTACAACGACAATAGCATTGTTGATGTCGCCGCCTTTTATAAGGTTATTATCGAGCAACATTTCTAATTCATGCAAAAAACAGAAAGTACGGCACGGAGCGATCTCGTCCTTGAAATCGCGCATATTCTTTAATCCTGCATGTTGCGTTCCAAGTACGGGGCTGTTGAAATCGATCAGGGTCGTGATCTGGTAGCTGGTTGAAGGGAAGGCAGTCATTTCCACCCGCTTTTCTTCATCGTAATGATAAATGTTTTCTTCAAGACTGTACCACGCTTTTGCAGCCTCCTGCTCAGACACGCCAGCTTCTTCTATCAAGTCGAGGAAGGGCTGCGAGCTGCCATCCATGATAGGTATTTCAGGGCCATTGATCTCGATCAGGACATTGTCAACTCCCATTCCCACGAGGGCCGCAAGTATATGTTCTACCGTGCTCACCTTCGCATCATCTACCTGCAAGGTTGTGCCGCGGCTGGTATCGGTGACGAGGTCGCAATCTGCCTTTATAGGCGCCGACCCCGGCAGATCAACGCGCTGGAACTGAACTCCGAAACCTGGATGGGCTGGGTTTAGCCTCATATCAACCAGCACACCGGTATGCAAACCTGTCCCACTGATTGTTACCGCTTTGGAAAGAGTATGTTGTTTATCAGGATTAAAGTTCGTATCCATCTATACATTTAGTTTAACCGTCAATTCGTTCAACGTGCACAGGATTAGGCCGGTAGTTTTTTTCGGCTGCAAAAATAAGGTTTAATTATCGACAGCATTCGGTGATGTCCCCTGGATCTCAACGCAGGTGAGAGTTATCGATACGGAAGTGGTTCCTTTAAAAACTTACTTTTTCCTGCATCAATTGCTGCACTAATTTTTCAAGTTCAGCGAGCCTCTTTTCAAGTTGTGGAAGATTGCGACTGATAGCCTGGCTTCGGAGTGCACTTGTGTAATCATAGGCGGGGCTCCCGGTAACAGCAGTATTTTTTTGTTTGATGGATTTTGAAACGCCACTTTGAGCATTCACCTTAACTCCATCCGCGAGCTGCAGGTGACCCACAATACCAGCTTGCCCGCCGATCATTACATTGCTTCCGATCTTCGTACTGCCACTAATGCCTGCCTGCGCAGCAATGACCGTGTTGTTACCAACTTCAACATTGTGCGCTATCTGTATGAGGTTATCAAGCTTGGTACCGGCGCGAATAATTGTTGAACCCACGGTCGCGCGGTCAATAGTTGAGTTAGATCCAATTTCAACATCGTCTTCTATGACAACATTACCGATTTGCGGAACCTTCTGGTAAGTGCCATCATCCTGCGGTGCAAAACCGAATCCATCGCCGCCAACCACAGTGCCTGCGTGAATAGTCACCTGTTTGCCAATCACACAACCGAAATAGATCTTTACGCCCGGATGCAAAATGCTGTTATCGCCTATGGTTGTATCATTGCCGATGTAAACGCCCGGAAAGAGTTTCACATTGTTGCCAATGTTTGCGTTTTCACCAATGTACGTGAACGCGCCTACAAACACATTCTCGCCTAAACATGCAGATGGATCTATAAAACTTGGCTGCTGGATCCCGGTCAACTGCTCCTGGATCATAGCCTGGTATTTTTGGAGCAAGCTCGCAAAAGCGAGATAAGCATCCGGCACACGGATCAATGTTGCAGGGACCGGTTGTTTCAATTCCTGCGCATCATTTACAATTATGATTGACGCGTTGGTCGTGTACAGAAATTCTTCATATTTCGGATTGGCAAGAAAAGCTAGTTGGCCTGGTTTTGCTTCCTCAATCTTTCCAAATGAATTTACCGTTGCGTTGCCATCTCCTTCCACTTTTCCACGAATCAACAGGGCAATGCGGTCTGCATTGATCTTCATAAAAAAACTTTGTGGTTCCTGGTTAACGGGAACGCCTTGAAAAATATGTGCACGGCTATGTTAAATAGCAAATGTAAAATTTTTTAACCGGCATAGAAAGTGTTTTGTGAATTAAGGGATCGTCGACCTGGGAGATATCACGTATAGTGCCGTCCTTTGAAACTATGTTGATACGCTCGTCCGCGAGCTGGTACGTGGTATTAACTGCCTCGCCGGTAAAAGCAAAGTATGCGGCTTCCTCGATCGGGACGTTGAATTGTCGGGCAATTTCCTGTCTTTTCAGCTGCACTTCCTCGTCATCAAACGGAAGCGTTTGAAGCCTGCTTTTGAAAAGCTTCCTGTTTAAAAGTGAACGGCACAAAATGGAAAGCACCTGGTCGTCGTGATTACTCCATTGCTTGATCGCAAACATGATATCGTAATCATCAAGCAAACAAAATTTTGCAAGGGCCGATCCATCCATGCCTTTAAAATCTTCAAGAAAATAATCGAGCGTTGAATAAAATTGCCCCGACCGACTGCGGCAAGCATTTATTTCCCTTGCCCGTTCAATAATTTTCACGATCATTTTTTCTGCGGCCAAAACCGTTTTATGCAAGTACACTTGCCAATACATTTGTCGTCGCGCAACCAGGAATTTTTCCACGCTGTATAAGCCCTTTTCCTCGATCATCAAACTGCCATCCACCACTGCAAGCATTTTCAGGATGCGATCATATCCAATCACTCCTTCGCTTACGCCGGTATAAAAACTGTCGCGGGTTAAATAATCCATCCTGTCGACGTCGAGCTGGCCACTTATCAACTGGTGCAAAAAAGGTTTTTCATATTCGTCCGTAAAAATCGATATGGTCATATCTAGCTTGCTCCCTGACTCGTGATTCATCTCATGCATGATCTCCAAACCCAGGTGCTCATGATGAATGCCCGGTACCAGCACATTTTCTAAGGCGTGTGAAAATGGGCCATGACCTATGTCGTGCAACAGTATTGCTGCTTTGGCCGCGATCTCCTCGTCTTTCGAGATATCAACGCCCTTATTTCGCAATTCGTTTATTGCCAGGCTGATCAAATGATACGCGCCCAATGAATGATGCAGTCGTGTGTGTACTGCGCCGGGATAGACCAATTGTGCCAGCGCCATTTGGTAAATACGGCGTAATCGCTGGTACCACGGATGATCAATGATGAAAAACAAGAGAGGATGGTCAACAGTGATAAAACCATAGATCGGATCATTTATTATTTTTCTTTTAGTCTGCTCCATGCTGTTGACGCTTTGTTAAATGAGTTTTTAATAACTTATTATATAAATCACTCCGGCTTTTAAAAAATACTTTTACAAACTCTACAAAGATTGCAAAACCGCCGATATCTTTTGACGCGAGCCAAAAAATCTTTCACGAGAAGGGAATCGTAAATCGCAAACTTTAAATCGTAATTGAAATGGCTGTAGCAACTATACTTTGGGTTGACGACGAGATCGAGAATCTTCAATCACAGAAATTATTTTTAGAAAATAAAGGATACGAAGTTCATACACGGGCAAACGGATTCGATGCAATTGATTTTGTAAAAGAAAACAACCTGGATATTGTATTGCTTGACGAGACCATGCCGGGTATCACAGGATTGGAAACATTGCAGAAGATCAAAGAAGTAAGCAACATCCCCGTTGTGATGATCACAAAGAATGAAACTGAAAACCTGATGGAGGAAGCCATCGGCAGCCAGATAACTGACTACCTTATTAAACCTGTGAACCCGAACCAGGTTTTGCTTTGCCTGAAAAAGATCATTGACAATAAAAGGTTGGTGGCTGAACGAACAACCTCCGCTTACCAACAGCAGTTCCGCAACCTCTTCATGGCATTGAATAGCAGCCCGGATTATAACGAGTGGATGGACATTTACAAAAAGCTTGTTTACTGGGAACTGGAAATGGAAAAGAGCAACAGCCCTGAAATGCAGGAGGTGTTTCAAACGCAGAAACAAGAGGCCAATACTGAATTTTTCAAATTCATCAGTAAAAATTATTTGAGCTGGGTGAATGCGAAAACGACCGATGCCCCGGTAATGAGCCACAATGTCTTTCGTCATAAGATTTTGCCGCAGATAGAAAAGGGGACGCCTACTTTTTTTGTGTTGATCGATAACCTGCGACTGGATCAATGGAAAGCTATTCAGCCAATCTTTGCCGAAAGCTTCCGCATACTTGAAGAAGAAACGTTCTACAGCATTCTTCCCACCGCAACGCAATACAGCCGCAATGCAATTTTTGCAGGAATGCTACCCGTTGAAATAGAAAAACAATTTCCAAACCAATGGAAGAATGACGACGATGAGGGAAGCAAGAATTCATATGAAGAGGATTTTTTCAGGGCGCAGTTGAAAAGGCTGAAAAGAGATGACATTAAGTTCAGTTATACAAAAGTGTTGCATCACAACGACGGCCAGCAATTGCTCAACAATATTCATAACCTGTTGAACAACGACCTCAACATTATCGTTTACAATTTTGTTGATATGCTCAGCCATGCGCGCACAGAAATGGAAGTGTTGAAAGAGCTGGCAGGAGATGAGATCAGCTATCGCAGCATCACCCGGAGCTGGTTTGAATACAGCCCGCTGCACCAGGCATTAAAGAAGATCGCTGACAAAAAAATAAATCTCATCCTGGCTACAGACCATGGAAGTGTGCGTGTGAATACGCCGTATAAAGTTATCGGTGACAAACAAACTACCGCCAATCTTCGTTACAAACATGGCCGTAATTTGAACTACGAGGCGAGGGATGTTTTAGCCTTTCGTGATCCGAGGCTAGGAGGACTGCCGGTTCCTAATGTGAATTCCTCTTACATTTTTGCTAAGGAAGACGGTTATTTATGTTACCCTAATAACTACAATTATTACGTGAACTACTACCGCAATACCTTTCAGCATGGCGGCATAAGTATGGAGGAAATGATCGTTCCCCTAATAAAAATGACTAGCAGGTAAGGCCGACTGGCTTACTCACTCGTCATCTTCTTCATGATAAGCATCCTCGTTGCTGTAATAAAGATCGGTCCATTCCTTTACGACATCATCACTCAACAATTCCACGATGTCGAAGATCGGGTCGGTTTTCCGTTTCCATTCCTGTACAACTGATTCAGCATACTTCTCAACATACATGCAATGATCGCTCACCACTTTGGTTTGCAAAAGTGTGAGGCCTTCATTTTCTTTTTCCTGTACTAGATAATAACAACCTGGTTCTAATAAAGCATACGAATACATAGCCTGACTTTTAAATACTTTTTCTGAAAGAATCTATCGAGAATTTAACGGGAACCGGTTAGAATGCCTGGGTTAGCAATGCAAATTCGATTTTTTTCCGGACCGGGGTATGGACAAAGCTATTAAAATAATGTAAACTCTTAGATGCTTTTCTTAATAATTGGTAAAGCGCTAAAAAGCAATTGTTTAGATTTACTCTGATTCTGTGAGGACAGAAGCTGGGTAGCTTTTCGGAGCAAGCGGCTGTGCTGCCATCCGCCGCCGGTAGTTTTTGAACAGGCTTTTCATCTGGATAGCAAGTACGCCAAGTACACCTTCGCTTAAAATTCGTTTGCTCATCTTACTTACGCCGATCTTGCGGTCAACAAATACGATCGGCACTTCTTTTATTTTGAAGCCCAGTTTCCAGGCGACAAATTTCATTTCGATCTGGAAAGCATAACCAATGAACTTTATTTCATCAAAATTTATCGCTTCCAAAACTTGTTTGCGATAACAAACAAAGCCGGCTGTCGGGTCTTTGACAGGCATAAATGTTATCAACCTGGTGTATAAGGCGCCACCCTTTGAATAGATGTGGCGGTCAACCGGCCAGTTCTCGATTTTCCCACCCTCCACATACCGACTTCCGATCGCAACGTCATATCCTTCGAACTTACAAGTTTCATAAAGGCGCTCAAGATCAGACGGGTTATGCGAGAAGTCGGCATCCATTTCAAAAATAAATTCATATCCTTTTCTAATCGCCCACTTGAACCCGTATATGTATGCAGTTCCAAGACCCAGTTTGCCTTCCCGCTCCTCCACAAATAATTTTCCGGCATAACGATTCATCAACCGCTTTACTTCGGTTGCAGTTCCATCGGGTGAGCTATCATCGACAACCAGTACGTGATAATTATCATTGTTGGCAAAAATTGAGTCGAGAATCAGTGGGATATTCTCAATTTCATTGTAGGTAGGTATGATCACTATCTTTTCCAAAAAGACGGCAGCTTGGGAGCATTCGAAAATACAATATTCCTAAGCAATCAGGTAAATAAAAAGCCAAAACTGGAATTTAATTAACTTTCTTGATCAGTGTACGGTTGAGTATCTCCGTGAGCTTTTGTTTTGTGTTCATGGGGAAATCGCCTTTCATCATCCAGTCATAATATTGCGGTTCGATTCGAAGCACCTCGGCCACGGCCTTTCCTTTATGCTTTCCGAAATTGAAGATCTCAATTCCGTCAATCCTCACCATACGTCGTGCAAAATCAACGCAATCTTCTTCGCCAACACAATTCAGTATCGTTTCGATTGTCGTTCCGATCTGCGGGTATCGTTCTATTTGTGCGTGTAGTATCTCCAATGTTGCTAAAGCGTCTGCCTGCGCGCTGTGCGCCTGTTCGAGAGCTTTATTACAATAAAATTTATAAGCCGCCGCAAGCGTTCGCTGTTCCATCATATGGAAGATCTTTTGAACGTCAATGAATCTTCTTCCATCGGTATTAAACTCCAGTCCCACTCTCAGGAATTCTTCTATCAGCATCGGGATGTCGAGGCGATTGCTGTTATATCCGCCAAGGTCGCAATTGTCAAGAAACTGCTTTATCTCATTTGCTACCTGCTTAAACGTTGGCGCATTCTTCACCATCTCATCGGTAATTCCGTGCACATCGCTTGAGCTGGCGGGAATTGGCGATTGAGGGTTGATGATCTTTCTTTTCAGCTGCGTGGTGCCGTCCGGCAGCAGCTTCACTATAGCGATCTCTATTATCTTATCAACGGATACGTTTACACCGGTTGTTTCAAGGTCGATAATGGCGAGGGGACGTGAAATTTGAAGATTCATTCAATCGATAGTTGGCGTGGCGAAATTACTAAGTTAATGTGTAAGGCAGGAGGCGATTACGCAAAAAAACGAGCCAATACTTTTTATTATCATAAAATCGTTATTATATTTGACGTCTATTTTTCAGAGAAATTGGCTTCTATGCGTAAAACATTCATACTACTGCTGACGGTATTATTTCTTTCGTCGGTCTTTTCATCATGTTATATGAGCCGGAGTAGTGCAAGCTGTCCTTCCCACGATCCTAATTATTTCAGAAAGGGAAGATGATCATTTTGCCAGCGATCGGCCAATGACCATACGCTGAACCTCACTCGTACCCTCATAAATCTGGGTGATCTTCGCATCGCGCATCAAACGTTCCACATGATACTCTTTTACGTATCCGTATCCGCCGTGCACCTGTACCGCTTCGGTAGTCACCCACATTGCGGTTTCTGACGCGAACACTTTTGCCATAGATGAACTGATGGTATAGTCGTCCCGGTTGTCTTTATCAAAAGCTGCCCTGAAGCAAAGCAAACGCGCCGCCTCAATGCGTGTCGCCATATCAGCGAGTTTAAATTGTATCGCCTGGTGATTAATAATAGGTGTTCCAAAAGCCTTTCGTTCCTGCGAATAGCGCAATGCCCTTTCAAAAGCGCCGCTTGCAATTCCCAACGCCTGCGCTGCAATACCGATCCTTCCGCCGCTTAACACCTGCATCGCAAACTTGAAACCAAAGCCGTCTTTTCCGATCCTGTTTTCTTTTGGAACTTTTACATCGCTGAATTGTATAGAATGTGTGTCGCTGCCGCGAATACCCAATTTATTCTCTTTTGCCCCCACGCTAACACCCGGCCAATTTTTTTCAATGATCAACGCGTTGATACCCCTGGCTTTTTTTGACGCATCGGTTTGCGCCATCACCAGGTAAACACTTGCACTGTTGCCGTTCGTGATCCAGTTCTTTGTTCCATTAACCAGGTAATGGTCGCCCTTATCTTCAGCTATGGTATGTTGAGAAGTTGCATCGCTTCCTGCTTCCGGCTCGCTTAATAAGAATGCGCCGATGTGTAGCTCATTGTCTTTTTTTCCCATTGCAAGCGGAGTAAGATATTTCTGTTTTTGGTCCTCAGTGCCGAACGCCTCAAGTCCCCAACAAACAAGACTATTGTTCACGCTCATGCAAACGCTGGTGCTCGCGTCTACTTTTGAAATTTCTTCCATCGCAATAACATAGCTTACCGTATCGAGTCCGGAGCCGCCATATTTTGGGTTTACCATCATACCCAAAAAACCCAGTTCGCCAAGTTTCATTATTTGATCTTTTGGAAAGATCATTTTTTCATCACG
>DASQJI010000138.1:0-4988 GCA_035631175.1 Parafilimonas sp. | reverse complement strand
CTTGGAGGCGCATTTGCTGAAGTGATCCTTGACGAACTCAACCGGAAGCATGCATTGGGTGTGATCACAACGCATTACCTTAATTTGAAAGTGATGGCGAATCACACACCCGGCATATTGAATGGTTCGATGGTGTTCGATGAGAGTCATCTCCAACCATTATACAAACTCACGATTGGCAAACCGGGAAGTTCATATACGTTTGCTATTGCAGAGCGTATTGGCCTTGCGCCACATCTTATCGAGCGTGCAAAAAAATTAGTAGACGAACATCACTTTCAACTTGACCGGTTATTAAATCGCACGGAGCAGGATCTGCAAACCATTAATAAAGAAAGACAGGAACTGAAGACTTTGATCGCGGAAAATCAAAAATTGAAAAGGCAGTTATCTGTGGACCTGGATAAGGAAAAGCACAAGCAGCAGGTTGAGGTTTTGAAGCAACAAAACAAGATCACGGAGGACAGGATATCCTACTTACGCGACATGGAACGAAAATTGAAACAAATTGTGCTGGAATGGAAAAAATCTGAAAATAAAAATGAGGTTGTAAAACAGATCCAGGAACTGCTCTTCAAACGAAAAGAGCATCATATAATAAACAAACTTGCAAAGAAGGTTGAATCGAGGTACAGAGAACTGGATGCTGCTATCTGTGTAGGATCGAAAGTAAAGATGAAAAAGAATCACCAGGTCGGCGAGGTCAAAGAGATTCGCGGCAAGCGTGCTGTTGTACAAATTGGGGTTTTGCCTATGAACATTGATTTGAACGATTTGGTGGCGGTTGAAGAAAAAATCGGCACTCCTGAAAAATAATGTGAAAGCATGCCACATTTTAAAAAGGTATTACTAATAGATGATGATGAGATCACCGTTACAATTTGTGACCGGTTAATGAAGATCAGCATGTTCGCTACAGAGGTGATTGCATGCCCGGACGGACAGCGCGCCACGGACTATCTCGTACAAAATGTTTCGTCTTTTCCTGAAATTATTTTGGTGGACCTGCAGATGGGTGTAATGAATGGATGGGAATTTCTTAAATGGTTTCAAAAATGGTCAGCTTCATTGCCCGGATGTCCGGCAGTGTACGTACTGTCATCAAGTTTATCACATGAAGATGTTCAACGCTCTGAATCGTATAAATGTGTGAAAGGTTTCATAGTTAAACCGATAACTGTTGAGCATTTAAATAACATCGCTGCCGAAGTCTCCGGTGCTTCGCCGCATGAATGACACAAAAAAGTTTGACGCAATCTTCAACGCTTTACCTTTGCGACGTTTTTTTTGATCAGGTTGCTGATCGATATCTTCAAATTCAAAAAATTAACGATGGCTTCCAGGACTGATGTATTTCAATCGCCGGATTATTATTTACTTGACGAATTGTTGAGCGAAGAGCAAAAACTGGTTCGCGAATCTGTTCGCAATTATGTGAAAAAGGAAATCTCGCCAGTCATCGAAGACTATGCGCAGCGTGCAGAATTTCCTGAGTTCATCGTTAAGCAACTTGGTGATCTCGGATGCTTCGGTCCCACCATCCCGCATGAATACGGTGGCGGTGGCCTTGATTATATCAGCTATGGATTAATGATGCAGGAACTGGAACGCGGAGACAGCGGCGTTCGCTCAACCGCGAGCGTGCAGGGTAGCCTGGTTATGTTCCCAATTTATGAGTATGGGAGCGAGGATCAGAGGAAAAAATACTTACCGAAGCTTGCATCGGGAGAATGGCTTGGATGTTTTGGGTTAACGGAGCCGGACTTTGGCAGCAACCCTGCCGGGATGTTGACAAACTTTAAAGACGATGGTGACCATGTGATACTAAACGGAGCAAAAATGTGGATCAGCAATGCGCCTTACGCGCAGGTCGCTGTGGTTTGGGCAAAAGACGAAGCGGGGGACATTAAAGGATTAATCGTTGAACGGGGAATGGAAGGCTTTTCAACACCCACCACCCACGGAAAATGGAGTTTGCGCGCGAGTGCGACCGGCGAGTTAGTGTTTCATGATGTGCGGGTTCCTAAAGAAAATATTTTTCCAAACGTGAAAGGACTGAAGGGTCCTCTCGGTTGTTTAACCAAAGCGCGCTACGGTATTTCATGGGGAGCGTTGGGCGCTGCTATGGATTGCTATGACACCGCATTGCGTTACAGCAAAGAAAGGATCCAGTTCGACAGGCCAATTGGAGGATTTCAGCTGCAGCAAAAAAAGCTGGCGGAAATGATAACGGAAATAACTAAGGCGCAATTGCTGGTTTGGCGTTTAGGCGTTCTGATGAGCGAAGGCCGTGCAACGCCGGCCCAGGTTAGTATGGCAAAGCGCAATAGTTGTGAAATCGCGGCGAACATTGCACGAGATGCGCGCGCAATGCTCGGTGGGATGGGGATCACAAGCGAGTACAGTATCATGCGCCACATGATGAATCTCGAAAGCGTACTCACATACGAAGGCACGCATGATGTGCATTTGCTTATAACAGGCATGGATGTAACGGGCTTAAATGCGTTTAAATAAATAAGTAAATGCGAGTCCACAGAACATTAGTTTTTGTTCTGCTATTCAACCTTATTGCGGCGTTTGTTTTCTTTGTAATTACAGTTAAGTTCACCAACGAATATTATTTGCCACTGATGCAACCGTTCGGCTGGATCTTTTGGTTAGGCATTTCATCTTTTCTAACGCCTTTATTTGTGAGCCGGGAAAAAGCGTTTGCGTGGTTCCAGGAGAAATATTTTTGGAGCAGCTTTGTTCTATTCGCGCTGCACATAGTTTTTTTGGTAATGATCGTGCAGCTAATAGTCCTACATTACGGAGTCGACTAAACAAACATGGCCAACAAAATTTTTTTGATAGGTCTGATGGGAAGCGGAAAAAGTTTTTGGGCTGCAAAAATTGCCAACGCGTTGACCATTCCCTTCTTTGATCTGGATGCAGAAGTAGAGAGAAACGAGAAACAATCGATTACTACGATCTTTGAAACGGAAGGACAGGATGAGTTTAGGCGGAAAGAAGCTGAGGCATTGCGTGCTTTCGCAAACTACGATGCCTTCATACTTTCTACGGGAGGAGGTACGCCCTGTTTTAATGACAATATGCAATGGATGAATGAGCATGGGATCACCATCTGGCTCGACGAGTCCCTTGATATAATTGCAGAACGGCTGAAAGGAGAACGAGCACATCGTCCTCTGGTTTCTCGACTCCACGAGGGCGGAGTAAAAGAATTTCTTTCAGACATGCTGATGAACAGGCGCGCATTTTATGAGCAAGCGAAATTTCATCTCGCAGGAGCTGAAATCAACGAAGAAAATTTTTTGAAAATCATTCGAAATGAATAAAGCTTTTCTAATAACAGCAGCAATCTTTGGAGCGATCTCCGTGATGTTAGGAGCGTTCGGCGCTCATGCTTTAAAAAACAAAATGTCAGCAGACGCCTTTGAAATTTTTGAAACAGCAATCAAATACCAATTTTATCACGTTTTTGCACTATTAGCAGCCGGAATTTTAGCGCAGGCGTTTCCCGGAGGTTTTATAACCTGGAGCGGCCGGTTTTTCATTGCTGGTATTCTCCTTTTTTCCGGCTCACTTTACTTGTTGTCATATTTTAAAGCTTCAGGCAATCAGCAGATGAACTGGCTGGGTGCGATCACACCATTCGGCGGCCTGAGCTTCATCACAGGTTGGATCCTTCTTTGCATTGCGATCATGAAAAGCTAGTTGAACAAGCTGAATGTTTGCATGGCTGAATAGGTAAACGGAACCGTTATAAAGATCCCCGCTTTTCCAAGCCTTGTTGTCCCTTTCAATTCAACCAAAACCTGGTTGGACAAAAGTGCTCCAAACGCATTCTTAAATACGTTTTTCATATCAACCTGCATACTTGATGGAACGAAGAATTCAGCGCGTTTGGGAATATGCATTAACGTATCCAACATATACTTACCAAGATAATTGTGGTTTATGTAAACATCGCACGTTACATTCCTTAACTCAACTCCGAAATTGTTTGGATTGAAATAGAGCAGCTCGAGGCTGATCTTGCTGTTCACCAGGCCGACGCTATCGATCTTGAAATTTTGCATTCCCCTGTATTCAAATGACTGCGGCTTGTTGCAGCTGGCGGCGAAAACCATCAACAATAAAATAGTGCTTATTGATCGTATCATTTTGCGAAAAGTAAAAAGCATGGAAGGAGAGCGTGTCTTGAAACAGAAACCCCCATCGCGGCAAACCCGACTTTTTTTCTCAAATATTGACAAAAGAGATGATACGAATTTCCTAAAGTTTAAAACCAGATGCTAGCAATTGGTTAGGATCGGCCGATCAGAAAAAAGCCCCTGTAGAAACGGGGGCTACAATTGTAGAGATATATTTCCCACGAAAAAGCCAAATATAGACATTAAACCAATAGCGGGCGGCTGTTGTGCGGAATTTCCTTTTACGATTCACCGGGCTGCCGGCAGATCACTAATTTTTTTCGGAAATTTTTGCGGCCACGAACGACGGCGTACTTTTTTTGAAAATTACCTGCCTAGAAGTTTTAGTAAATCGACTTAAGACGGGTAAAGATATTAGGCTAGTAATATTAGTTTATAATCTTTATACACAACTGTTGGACATATATTGAGTTATGGCTAAATTTGAATTTTTAAATTTATGATATATATTGCGTCAGTCCGCGTCGGGACATCCGAAATGCATTACACTACGTTTTCTTTTCATGGCCGCTGTGCTTTAAACGTCAATCAGTTAATTTTCAGCAGATAAGTATGTAAAACTACTTTTTAAGTTCATAAAAAAAGAAATTGAAAGATTGTTCTAATGTGTCGTCGCCGGTCAAGTCCTGTTATGGCCTCCCCTTTGGCGCACGGTAAGCACTTACCGCTTAATTTTGCGGCCCATATGAATTGTTCGATAAAAGCACTTCTCTCCTGGCTGTCATTTTTAAGAAGCTCGAGCGCCCACATTCCTTGATTGAGGGATTG
>DASQJI010000137.1:0-1591 GCA_035631175.1 Parafilimonas sp. | reverse complement strand
CGCTTCCAGCAGCGGTATCGAATCTTCCATGCGAACGATCTGTGACGGATCTTCCTTATCCAACAACGCCCAGAACGTGCGGTATATGCCGACATCGTTATTATTTTCTACGCCGTGATATAATATTAGCCAACCGTCTTGCGTTAGGACCGGCGGTGTGCCACCGCCAATTTTTACATTTGATAAAGTGGACCGGCGTCCGCGTAAAAATGGTTTATCGTGTGGTTTCCAATGCAACGTGTCGGGTGATGATGCGAGATGTATCGCTGCGCCTGGATGAAACGGTGATGATGGTGATGATGCAAAATAACATTCACCCATCGGCCTCGTTAAAGCATAATAAGTATTGCTGATCTTCCCTTCGAACAAGAGCATATCCTTATTCTGATGATCAAGCACAACACCGCAATTCTTATAGTTCAATCCATCATCGGAAACATATAGCATGGTTGAGTGCCTTTCCGAGCTTACACAACACGTGGTCATATAATAACGGCTATCGATAAACGATATCCTCGCGTCTTCGATCCCATATTCCTGGCTGGTGAGTTCAGGAGCAATTATCTTATCATAATGGACCTGCTTTACTGAGCTGCCGTCTTCGTTTAACTCAACCGGAAGCAACCATGATAGAGACGTTAACGCAAACACCGGGAAAGCATAATCATTGATTCTGAATTTTCGCGGGTCAAGCATATTGACTTTTTCCAACGGCCATTCGTCCGTAACAAATCCATTTTCTTCATCCCATCTTATTGAATGGACTTTCTTATTTACAACCGGATCTGATAATGCTTCTGCAACGCGGACCATCATGAGCAAATTCCCATTCGGTAAACGGCAAAGGCCGGGATTGAAAGCGCCTAAAACATAAGTGGATTCTTTCAAGCTTTTTCTTAATGGTGAAAAAGACAGGTCTACATCATCGGGTGTAAATATTAAATGGTCAGATTTTATAAAACTATTTTTCATTTGAGTATTCCGTTTGAGAATGCGTTTCAGATGCGTCCGTTAGTCGGCATGACACGGTTCTCCTGTCATTCCGAGGTGCGGGGAATCTGCAACGTTGTATGGCAATCTGCAACGCAGTGTGCCGAGTCTGCAAACCAGCGAGAACGCCCTTCATTAAAAACATCACTACTTTTTATATTTATCCAAAGCCCTCTTTATCGCTGGCACCTCTTCCACCTTTTGTAATGTGAGCAAAGCCTCAATAGTTGACTCAGCACCAGAATTACGATTTACGCCCGTTGCGGAGAAGATAGCATCAAAGCAACGTCCGGTGGCGGTATCATACATATTCATCGCAGGATCATTCGCTCCCAACAGCCACGCCGCAATATGACCGGCTATGTCTGCATATCTATCATCGAGCGTTTCATTATATGCTTCAGCGGCTGCGGCAAACATGGGCTCTATGCCGTACGCTATTTGGTCGTAATCATTTTCAGATAATGTTTGATAGGTGCTACCGCTCTTCGACAACGAAAAGGAAGACTGAAATCCGTTTTGCAGTAGCCATGGATAAAAATTATCCACTTCAACAAATGCTTTGGTTTTATAAGTTTCGTCATTCAAAAATGCAGAAGCG
>DASQJI010000136.1:0-2668 GCA_035631175.1 Parafilimonas sp. | reverse complement strand
TATCGTAATGATTTTTGGATCTAACAAAAGTGACATCTTCTAACGCGGGAAATACGTGTCTATACATAGCTACATCGTCGTTAACCTGCGAAGGAGCGCTATCTGGCAATGCAAAAATTGCAGGCAAGAATTCCCATACGTGATTGTGTAAACTGTCAAATTCAAACCACAAGGCCTTATTGTCCTTGTACAAAACAGTGATCAGTCCATTCTTATAATCCATTTCAGTGCAATATGGAAGATGAGCACAATCTTTTGGATGCCGAATAATTTTGTTGGGCTTCCCGAAATGCTGTTCAATTGAGTCTGGCGGCTGTCTTATCAGTCGATACAGATTATATTCAACCGGTTGTCTTTTTTGAATTTCCTCTTGTGACATCAATGGTAAAGGCTTATTTTTTTTAACTTCTTTACATGCTGCAATTAATAAAAAACAAAGGAATAGGTTTTTCATGACGAAGTTTTTAGAAAGATACGTTGCGCAGACGGGTTTGCAATACGCTATTGAATGTTGAATGTCTCGTCTACACTTCAAAGAAATTTGAATAGGAATAAAAGAAACAAAACACCGATTTTCTGAATTGTTGGTTTTCAAAACAATGCCAACTCACTACATTCGCGATGCAAAACTTTATTATGAAGACATCTTTATCAACTCGTCGCCAGTTTGTAAAAAATGCATCAGCAGTTGTTGGCTTCTTGTCTTTACCTGATCTGTTGAATGCGAAAAACAAACGACAAGCCGAAAACAAAAAGATTGTTTGTGTGGGCGGTCATCCTGATGATCCGGAAAGTGGTTGTGGTGGTACGCTCTCAAAACTTGCAAGTGCAGGGCATGACGTAACTATTATTTATTTGACCACCGGCGAAGCAGGAATCGAAGGTAAAACACATGATGAAGCAGCTGCGATCCGTAAACAGGAATCGATCAACGCCTGCAAGATCATAAACGCAAAACCGGTATTCGCGGGACAGATCGACGGAGATACGATCGTCAACAATGAATCGGTTGATAAAATGCATCAGCTCATTACTGCTGAACAACCTGGTATCGTTTTCACACACTGGCCTGTTGATTCACACAAAGACCACCAGTGCGCGAGTTTACTTTCAATGCGTTCATGGATGCGGAACGAGGGTCGCTGGCCCCTCTATTTTTTTGAAGTATGTGCCGGCCAGCAAACGATGAGCTTTCATCCGACCGATTATGTTGATATCACCGAGGTGCAGGAACAAAAACGAAAAGCGGTTTATTGTCACATAAGCCAGGACCCTGCAGGTATTTATGATTGTGGCCATGCATCTATGGAAGACTTTCGCGGAAGAGAATTGGGGGTGAAGGCAGCAGAAGCTTTCTTCCGGGTAAATGGCAGAAGTATGGGCGGGTTCAACATTTGATCTAGCTCCGCTTCCTCATGCAACTGCTGCTGAAAAGCAATGCCTTATTCAATCAATACTAACTATCATTCGTTTATAAATTCAATTTAACAGGTTACTTTTTAAGGCCAGATGGAATTAATGTGTAACAATTACACTATTGGCAAGTATTTTGAATATCTACACAGAATTGAAACCCGTGCTGATGTAGACTGAGCACTTCAGTAATTGATGGTGATACCAATATAATCTAATCCCATCAAGATTTTTTTTAGCAAACGATTTATTGCCACCTCAACTGATCCGCAAGACGGAAGAGGTGTAAACTATAAATACAAAACAATGAATACAAGAACAATTAAAGCTGTAAAGAACGTCGTATTTGTTATGAATGAAAATAACAAAACAGAGTTGATAGAATGGTCTTATTTCAACAGGGAACTTTTATTACCGCATACAATAACAGCGACCGCTGCAGCCGGTAAAATATTAGAAGGAACATTGAACAAGCCTGTAAACAAATTAGTAAGCGGTCCTCGTGGCGAATACAAACAAATTGCAGATATGATCAACGAAGGCAAGGTTGATGTGATCGTTTTCTTCGGAGCAGGCAGCGAAACACTTTTTCGTACTAATGAATTTGAAGCGTTGATCGCAACCGCGCGCGAAAATAATATCATCATAGCATTGAGCAGAAGTACTGCCGACTTTGTGTTCACTTCTCTCCACATGAATAAAGATTATTCAATTGAACCTCCTGTTTCAGAAAATCAAAAAAAAGAATTACCACTATCTAAGGAGAGACTGCAAGATTGTGAAGCGGTAAAAGCTGCTTAGGACTTCAAATGATTATACAAAATTTAGTAACCGGAACCACGCAGGCAGATAGGACATAACAGAAACACATAGAGGGATGCAAAGCCTATGTGTCTATTGTGCCTATGCGGTTCGAATAATGAAATATTTTTTTATGAATATAACTCTCTCTGCAAACTGCAGGACCCACCGAATCGCAGTGAGTGTTTTTTTCTTCGTCGCTGGTATCACCGTTTCAAGTTGGGCCAGCAGGATACCGGACATCAAAGAAAAATTGCAACTCAGCGAAGCTGCGCTTGGCGGAGTCTTGTTTGCGCTACCCGTTGGACAACTCGTGAGTCTTCCACTTTCAGGCTGGTTAATTTCGAGGTTTGGAAGCAGGCAACTTGTTACTGCCGCGGCAATACTTTCTCCGCTGACGCCGAATCTGCTCGGATGTGCAACAGCAATATGGCAGTTGATCGCTGTCTTGTTC
>DASQJI010000135.1:0-1829 GCA_035631175.1 Parafilimonas sp. | reverse complement strand
GCAAACACCGTCCTCGATGGTTGCTTCCATTCGCCATTCGAAAAAGACCGTATGACCGCCCTGGGTTTTCCTCATCCACTTCACGGTACCACTCCATCGCTTACCGTCCGCAAGGTTTGGTTTTTGATCCTGCCGAAATGCCGTTGTAATAAAAAGCAGCAGTGTAACTGAGCTCAAAAGCAGTTTGTTTCTTTTCATTGAGATAATTTGTGATTTATGCATCCTGTCGATGCGAACTCCTGAATATTTTTCATAACAACCGCTCAAACCAGAATTTTTATCTACGATCATTGCCTGCAAATAGCTCTCTTGACAAAGAATAAGCTAACACACGAACGCGCACTTTAAGAGCAGTAGATATGGTTCGCATGACATAATTTATAGCAGCATTTCACTAGAGCTTGATGAACTCCACCCTCCTATTGTTGGCCTTACCGGCGGGCGTATCGCTTTTATCTATTGGCTCGCTCTCACCTTTGCCGTCGGCCTGCATGCGGCTTGCGTCGATACCAAAGTCAGTCGTTAATTCATCTTTTACAGCGGCGGCCCTTCGTTTGGAAAGATCAAGGTTCGCTGCATCGCTGCCATCAGCATCTGTGTGGCCAATGATCTTCACTTTCAGGTCAGGATTTTCTTTCAGCACGTTCGCCATTTCTTTCAGGGTCCCGTAAGATTCGGGTTTGATGTTCGCACTGTTTACATCGAATAAAATTCCATGAGTGACCCATTTGTTTTCAGTGAGCATTTTATTACGGGTATCCGGTGCTCCAACCGCGAGGCGCAGATTGCTGATTGCATAATAGTTCTCTTCATCAGCATCCGGTTGAACGTAAATGATGCTATTATAATTTGCACCAGGCGTCAGCGCTTTGGGAATATCCAGGACTTTTTCCTCGTTGAAATACACCCGCAACCGTTCTTTTTGGCGCCACAGAGAAACATGACAAGGTTTGCTTTTATCAGCTAGCTGATGAGTTGTTATCTGGACCCCTCCTTCAGAATTGCCTTCCTTTTTGCGCGCATAACTGATGGTAGCGTCGCTTGCGTTTCCGCCATAAACCGAGAAGTAATAATTGTTGTCTGCAAATTGCCATTCCTGAATTTTTTCCCGGTTGGATAGCTCGCAAATTGCCGTCTGGAAAGTGCCCCATCCTCCGAGTTTATTCCCATGTATGCAAAACAAGTCATACTCAAACGTGAAATTGTCAGGCAACGAGTCAATAAACTCCGGCATGAAAACCCCGGTTCGTGGCATCATGAGCCAATGTCCCTGGTTCTTATCAATCGTTACTATCTCACCTGATGAATTGGTATTCCATTTATCGGGAAAATCGCCAATGGCATCCTGCATGAAATCTTCCAGCACTACAATTTTTTCTCCCGGCACAAAATCGTATTTGCTGTATGCTTTTATCGAAACAGGTGCTGAATTTGCCTGTGAATGTTGGCCGGCTGTATCGGCGGTATTGTTCGCATTACTCTGCGTGGTATTATTTGCCGGAGTATTCTGATTGGTGCTAGTACTATTTGGATCGTTCGTGTCCGTCCCATTTACCGTCTTGTCCACCGTATTATCAACCGTGCTATTCGCTTTATTATTCGCGGTCGATGCAGCCTTATCCTTTGCATGCTTTAATACATTACCAATTTGCGCAGACGTAAACAGAGCAGTACTGGCGAAAGCAGCGGCTAAAAATATTTTTTTCATAAAGACAGATTTTTTACATGGTCCTCCTGTAATGTAATTAGACTTGAAATTAAGAAGATGATGTGCGATGGGCAATAGAACGAAAGTTATGATTGTGAATGGTGAATTGTCAATTGTGAAT
>DASQJI010000134.1:0-9117 GCA_035631175.1 Parafilimonas sp. | reverse complement strand
TTTCAGTTAACACAATATGCAAGTAAGAGACCAATTTTGTGTAACTCCTGAAACGAACTTTTGACTGGCCGAATAAAGATACGCAGATAATAACGTAGATTTTTCTCCACAAATGAACCTTTTTAAAAAGTTTTCGAACGTCTTGAACTTATCGGCGGGTATTTTAAGTGCTGCGCTTGCCACCTTGATAGTCTTGTCCATAATTTTTTATAATCGCTTTAGCTCGTTTGTGAAATTTAGCGAGCAAACAGCGCATACTTACAGCGTCATCGATCAGATCGAAAGAGCTGAATCCATATTAAAAGATGTGGAAACCGGAACCCGCGGTTTCATCATTACAAGAGACACAAGTTTTTTGCGGCCTTTGTTTAATGCAAGGGCGTTATTAAAACCAGCGTTTGATTCCTTAAAAGACCTTGTCGCTGATAACTCTGACCAGGTGAATGATTTCAATCAACTGCAGCATCTTGCTTTTTTGAAATTAAACTTGTCTGAATCCGCAAGGACATTCTCAATGTTCAACGACCTTCAAAAGGACAGCTTGTACATTGCAATGGTCTATAGCAAACAAGTGATGGATCAATTTCGAAGCATCGCAAAACATATGGTTAACCGGGAAACGGATTTGCTCGCTTTCAGAAAGAAACAGATGGAATATTTCAGGAACAGAGTGCCCGGCAATTTCACGGTTATTTTTGTATCAGCGCTCGTAACGTCGTTGGCATTCGGTATTTGGACGTTTGTTGAATTGCGTAAACGGATCATGTATCAATCGTCCCTGGAGGAACATATCGTTCAGCTTAATCAAAACAACGCAGAGCTCGAACAGATCGCCTTTGCCGCTTCGCACGACTTGCAGGAACCTATCAGAAAAATAAGAATATTCTCAGAGCGTCTAAAGAGCGCAACCCCCGAGGAATTTCGCGAATCTGCGCCCGGCGTCATTGAAAAAATAAACCGGTTTGCGGTGCGGCTTCACGGTCTTATCGCCGACCTTTCGAATCTTATTGATGCGGTGAGGACGCGCCCCGAAAGCCAGGTCGTTTCGCTTTCTGATATAGTCGAAGATGTCGAAAAACAATTTGATGAACAAATCGCAAAGACCGGTTGTAAAATAATTCATAGTGATCTGCCGCCGGTAGAAGGTTCTCCCGAACAATTGAAAACGATCTTTGCGAACTTGCTTTCCAACTCACTGCACTTTGCATCTCCGGACCGCAAACCGGTGATCATCATTGCTGCGGATGTCGTAGGCGGTAATGAGATCACCGGCCTGCCAAAACAGCTAAGTTCAAAAACCTATCATCATATAAAATTCCAGGACAACGGCATTGGCTTCGATCAACACTTTCGCGACAAGTTATTTATGCCCTTTCAGCGCCTGCATAACGACACCAAGAATGAGATGAAGCGGAAGGGCATGGGCCTTGCTATATGCAAGCGCATTATGGTGAATCTTGGCGGGTGGATAGACGCGGAAGGACACGAGAATAAAGGAACAGCTTTGCACCTTTATTTTCCTTTGGGAGCCGTTGAACGGGCGTCAGACGCGGACGAGAAAGTATGATTGTGGTCAAAAAAATACCCAGAGCGTGCTCCTTCCTGGAGGAAGCGGTGGCCCGCATGTTGCATGAACAAGCGCGCGAAGTGCCAGGTAAAGACGTTTCTGCCGGTTTCGGTTCAATTTTCTTGTTTTTCATTGTATTTGATTATCAGGCACATTTTTTAATGTATAAACGAAAATATCCAGTGGGTGAAGAAAGTTCTCATTATAGATGACGAGATAGATTTGTGCATACTGCTTAAGAATTACCTTACCAGGCACCATTACCAGGTTGAAACATCCCATCAACTGGCGAAGGGATTGGAAAAGGCTTTAAGCTTTCGGCCGGATATCATATTTCTTGATAACAACCTTCCCGATTCCGAAGGTTGGACGAAGGCTGAATGGTTGTTAAACCTATTACCTGAGGCGGACATATACTTGATAAGCGCCTACAAGACAGTTCCGTCAATCCCTGAAAATGCCCGGTTGAAAATAATTGAAAAGCCATTGTCTCTTAAGTCAATTGAGCAACTCATCTCAAGACCTTAGCATAACCCTTTTTTACATGGTAGATATTGAAATTTCGCATGACGAATTTGTTGAAATAACAAGGAATTATTCACTCGCAGCTGAGAAAGTAAACCTGGTTTATGTGAGTGATAAAGACCAGGGCATTACTCGCATGAAGAAAGGGAAAGGGTATTGCTATTATTTCAAAAATGCGGTTGTGAGGCAAAATGATCAGCTCGAAAGGATAAGAAAGCTTGTGATTCCCCCCGCCTGGAGAAACGTCTGGATATGCATTTATGAAAATGGCCATTTGCAGGCGACCGGCTACGACAGCCTTAACCGGAAACAGTACCGCTACCATGCCCTGTGGAATTCGCTGCGTAATGAAACAAAGTTTCACCGCATGTACGAGTTTGGAAAAAGGTTACCTGAGTTGCGGGCGAGGGTAGAAGAAGACATGCAGCTGAAGACGCTGTCAGATAAAAAGGTGCTGGCGACAGTCATTAGCGTGATGGAAAGAACTTATATACGGTCGGGCAACGCCGAGTATGAGAAACTCCATGGTTCATATGGCATTACGACCTTGAAAGATAAACATGTAAAGATCGACGGTAACAAGGTTTTATTCGCCTTTACCGGCAAACGTGGCGTTTCTCATAACATAACAATTAAAAACAAACGGCTCGCCAAGGCCGTAAAAGACTGCCGGGAGATCCCGGGAAAAGAATTATTCCAGTACTATAACGAAAATGGAGAACGTAAGCCGATCGATTCGAGTATGCTGAACGCCTATATTAAAGAAGCGACCGGTTCAGATTTTACGGCAAAAGACTTCCGAACATGGGCCGGTTCTTTAACAATGCTGAGATGTTTGAAATGCCTTGAAAAAGCAACCACCGATGCTCAGCGGAAATCGAATATCGTTGCGGCGCTAAACGAGGTAAGCAAGAAGCTCGGCAACACCAGGACAGTCTGCAAGAAATATTATGTTCACCCGGGTATTATCGATCTGTATGAAAAGGATGAGATTGAAAAATACCTTGAAGAGCTTGATGGAATTGAAGAGCCTGATAACAAGACTGGGCTAACAAAAGACGAAACGATATTGATGGATATTCTCACAAAGCTTGTAAATGCCGCCTGAAATTTCAATTCATAACTTTAGCAAAATTAAATCATGAATGAAGTTGAAATAAAATTCGATGACATGAAGACTTTGTCGGAGTGCATCGACAAGGCAGCGGCGCATGGCTACATTGAACAGTTCTCCGTTGACGAAAATGGCCTGCGAAATTTTGACGGCAGCAAGCATTACTTACCCGACGAAGTGAAGATCACAAATTTTTCCAGGTTCGAAGGTAATTCGGATCCGGAGGACAATTCCATTTTGTACATGTTAGCAACAAATGACGGCACAAAAGGATTATTGGTTGATGCTTATGGTGTATACTCCGATCAAAAAATTGGCGCGTTCATAGTCCAGGTCGCGGAGTTGCATGAACAAGATGGTGGGAGTGAGTGACTGGGTTTCCTCACCCACATCCGTTCAACGTGCAATACATACTTTCATCCGTTGGCAACATTTGATAAATTGCCGAACTTTTTATTTTTAGAACATTGAAAAGGCTATCATGAAACGATGTTTTATTTGGTTGGGTATTTTTCATTTCGCAGTCTTTGCGGGAATTGCGCAAGGCCCAAAGCCGGATGCAAATAACGCAGGCTTAAAATTGCCTGCCGGTTTTGTTGCATTGAAAGTGGCGGATGGTCTCGGTGCAGCGCGTCATCTTGCTGTTGCTCCGAATGGAGATATTTTTGTCAAGCTCGAAGGCCTGAAGAGTGGCAAAAGCATATATTGGCTGCATGATGCAAACAAAGACGGCCGTGCCGAACAGAAGACAGGGTTCGCAAAATATATTGGAACGGGCATGTATATAAAAGGCAATTATCTCTATGCTTCTTCTAACACAGATATTTATCGTTACAAACTGGATGATAGCTTCAGGCCTGATACTGCCCATCCCGAGAAGATCGTGACCGGCTTACTGGCCCGTCATCAGCACGAATCAAAATCCATCGTACTTGACAATGAGGGGAACCTTTATACAAATATTGGCGCTTATTCAAACGCCTGCCAGGAGCAGGACCGAACGAAGGGTTCCCCATCACTGAATCCTTGTCCTATTCTTGATTCTGCCGGTGGTATCTGGCAGTTTAAAGCCGATAAGCCGGATCAAACGTATGGCGACGGAGTGCGCTATGCAACCGGTCTAAGAAACGTAGTTGGATTGGACTGGAACACGCAAACCAATTCGTTGTTTGTAATGCAGCATGGGCGCGACCAGCTCGGGGATCTTTTTCCAGACTTGTATACTACACAACAAAGCGCTGAATTACCTGCAGAATGTATGTATGAACTTCATAAGGGAAGCAATTGCGGATGGCCATACATCTATTATGATCAGATAGAGCACAAAAAAATATTGGCTCCCGAATATGGAGGGGATGGGAAAAAAGAGGGTGGGCAAGATGCACAAGATCCTGTTGTTGCTTTTCCGGGCCATATGGCACCAAACGGCTTACTATTTTACACCGGTGATATGTTCCCTGAAAAATATAAAAATGGCGCCTTCATCGCCTTTCATGGTTCATGGAACAGGGCGCCCGAACCGCAGAAAGGGTTTTTCGTCGTGTTCGTTCCTTTTCAAGACGGAAAGCCAAACGGCGACTGGGAAATTTTTGCGGACGGATTTTCAGGAAAGTCAACGGTAGTTTCGCCGGGAGATGCTGCACACCGCCCATGCGGTCTTGCGCAGGGACCAGATGGCTCATTATATGTGAGCGATGATGTAAAAGGAACGATCTACCGTATCATGTACACAGGCAAAAAATAATTCATGCGGAAAACTATTGTTGTAGCCCTGGTATTCTTCGCTTTGATTTCCGTCGCTGCCAAACAACCACCACAGACTTCAAAACAACGCGGAAATGAATTATACAAAAAATATTGTCTTACGTGTCACCAGGCTAATGGCACTGGTGTGCCGCGCATGAATCCACCCTTGATAAAAACGACGTATGTAACCGGCGACAAGAAGAAATTGATAAAATGGGTGCTACAGGGATCCGTTCAAAACATCCCAATCGATGGCCGAACATATTCCAACAATATGCCGGCGCAAGCTTATTTAACGGACCAGGAAATTGCAGATGTGCTTACATATGTGCGGAGCAGTTTTGGCAATAAGGCGACGCCGGTGACGGCTGCCGAGGTGAAAACGGTTAGGGCGTCGATTCCATAAAGATCAATAGTTGCCTCAAAGTTTTTTCTTCACTTAAAATACTTTATGATCTGTAGAATATGGCACGGGTTTACAACTTTCGAAAATGCTGATGGCTATGAAAGCATGTTAAGACAAGATGTGTTGCCAGGAATAGGCAAAGTAAAGGGTTACAAAGGCGCACAGGTTTTAAGGAGAGAACATGAAACAGAAACGGAATTTATTACAATGACGTATTTCGAAGATATTTATGCGGTCGTTGAATTTGCCGGAGAGGATTATACGAAAGCCGTTATACACGCTGAAGCCGGAAAGTTACTCTCGCACTACGATGAACGTTCAGGGCATTATGAACTTGTTGATATGGTGATGCCGGATTTCTTGAGCTTAAACAAGACCTGACAGGTGGGAAGCTCCTGTAAGGTCTGGAGTTACGGTGCGACTGTATGGGACTGCGCCGACGAATTCTGTGCTGAAAACATCATGCACCGTCATTTCGACGCCTGGTGGAAATCTTGATTGACGAACTCGCACTACTATGATGTCGTTTTTTCTGGCCATGCCTGATTTTTTTGAACTTTAACAAGACCTCACAGGTGCAGAGTTCCTGTAAGGTCGGCAATATTGGTGCAACTGTTGCAACTCCGGACGAACTCTCTTTTGAAAACATGATGCACTCATTTCGACGCCAGGAGAAATCTTGATTGAACCATCATGCACCGTCATTTCGACGCAAGGAGAAATCTCTACGCCGAGCTTGTTAATTTGGATTTACCGAGATTTCTCAGTCGCATGAACGGCGCAAAAGAATAAAGTATTTTTCGCTCGTTCGAAATATGAAACTGCTTTTTATTTCTATTAGGCTCATTTCCTCGAACTCAACGCCACCTTTATCCCAAGTGCAATTAATAATGTGCCGGTGATCCTTTGTTGCCATTGCACAAACGCAGCAGATCTGTTCAGCCACTGTCCAACCTTGCCAAACAACAAAGCCACGACGATATTTACCAACGTGCCGCCTACGTCGAACCAAGTACCTAAAAATAAAATTTGCCAGCCTGTGTTTTCTTTTGTGATGTCAATAAACTGCGGAAGAAACGCGAGAAAGAACAAAGCGACCTTTGGATTGAGCACATTTGTAAAAAAGCCTTGCCAGAAAATTTTCTTGTAGGATAATTTTTTCACCGGGCTTTTTATTTCAAGCGAATGTTTTTTGCTGAGTACAGCACGAATACCGAGATAGATCAAATACGCAGCGCCAATATATTTTATGATATCAAAAGCAAGCGAAGAACTGGCGATGACAGCAGACAAACCGGCCATCGCAGCGAAGATGTGTACCATGCATCCGGCCATTATTCCCAACGAAGAAACAATGCCAGCTTTACTTCCCTGCGATGTACTGCGCGCAATTACGAACAACATGTCATTACCCGGTGTGAGATTCAGCATTAATGCGGTAAGAGCAAAGACCCAAAAGTTTTGGATGAGCATGATTGCGGTTTGTTACTGCGAGCACTGAAGGTAATATAATGCAGGAAAAGACGATCGATTTCACACTCTACAGATCACGCTCGGCCGGTTTCATGCATTCTGCTCATTTACCGCCGCAACCTGCTCAAAGAGCCAAAATGTGTTCTTCAACGCGGTTCATCTTTATAAAAATCTTTTAACCATTTCTAATTATTAAAAAATCATTTTATGAAACAGACTATCATCTCTTCGTGTCCCTGGTTAAATGGAATCTCCTGTTGGGTATTTCGGTGGCGATATTTGTCGTTTCGACATTTTCCCAACCACCCTTTGTAAACTTATATTCGACCAATCCGCCGGGAATATTAGTTAAAACAATTTGTTGCTTATTATCACCCGCAGGTGCAAGCTTATAATTAGTGCCGCAACGATTCCAGTTGTTAAATGTACCCGCTATATAGATAGTCCTGTTATTCACAGGACCGGTGACAACAACCCGCACGGTATAACCTGCAAGCAGTTTTCCCGAAAGAAAGAGTAGCGGTATAATAAACTTAAATTTCATGCTATAATTTCTCTGAAAGAGACGCACAGGCCGATTAAAAATACAAAACTCGCTGGCGCCCAAAATAAGATAATTTGATTCGCTGGTTTTCCCTTATTAGTATATGGCCGTTGCAGTTGAGTAAACGGTGACCGAACATGAGGAGGTCTTCGTTGTGGTTCCGGTATAACGATTCAAAGCAAGCTGTTCTCACTCTTCAAAAAGACTGTTTAATCGGTCAGACGCTTCAAAAGCGTCAGACCGATACAGTCGACCACAAAAAAAGCCGCGTCATAAAGTTGGCGCGGCTTTTAGAAAATAATGGGTGATACGAATTTTTATTATTTCTGAATAACAAGTTTCTGTTGCAAGACCTCATTATTAATTACTAGCCGGCAGATGTATACACCTGCAGACAGTTTGCCTGCGTTGAAAGGAATGCTATACTTACCGGCAGCTTTATCGCCGCTGAAAACGGTGGCCACTTCGGTGCCCTGCGCGTTATAAATTTTGATACTGACGCTGCCTTGCTCAGCCAGCGTCATTTGTATTGTTGCAATAGACGCGAGCGGATTTGGAAATATGCTAAGATTATTTTTTGATGCGGCCTGCACGGCACTTTGGGATGTAGTCGCGGGGGCAATTACAATAAACGGCCGCATCATATCGTGATCCTCATGACTGAGGATATGACAATGCCACACATATTTACCGGTACGGTCAAACTTTGCTATTATGCGCGTGACTTCGCCGGGAAACATAACTTTCGTATCCAGCCAGCCCTCCTCGTCTACGTTGCTTAACTCCGGCTTGCCAAGTAGTTGAATGTTGGTCAATTTTCCTGTGAGCGGATCAGTAGTGGCAGTAAATTTTTGCCGGCTGATCGCCTGGAATTTTACAAGATGTAAATGGATAGGATGCGCATCAACAGTGGTATTATAGATCTCCCATATTTCCGTGTCGTTCAATTTTATGTTCTCTGTTACCGGTTCATCAAAATCCATCGCGCCGCCATCTACTGTGCCCAGCATTGGTTCAATTCTTCCGAGGTCATCGTTGAATTCACCCAGGATAAGTTTTCTGGTCGGCCCATTTTGAACTAATGGAGCTATAGGAGAATGATATTTTGCGGGTAGGACACTCACGGCAATATTTGTATTGAGCGGTTTGTCTATCCGGAATGCCATGATCTTTCCCGTGGTGTTTGGATCAACGGTCTCTCCTTTGCGATAAGGTGACTTCGCATTATTCTGAACGATGATCGTTTGCCCCCATAATGCAGGGTCGGAAAAATCGATGATCACTTCTTTGCGCTGCCCTGGGCCAATTAGCATTTGATTCATTAAAACGGGTGCAGTAAGCAATCCCTGGTCACTTCCGATTTGCCAGAAGGTTTTATTTCCTGATAAGAATAAATTATAGAACCTGCTATCCGATCCATTAAGAATGCGAAAACGATATTGGCGTGGCTCTACATTCAATACCGGCCATGCTTTGCCATTCACTAAAATAAAGTTGCCAAAGAATTCAGGTATGATGCTCGGCGAGATCTGCCCCTGTTCCTCCAGATCGGCCGGATAATATAATTGACCATCTGTTGTAAACATCCTGTCCTGTATTGCTAAACCAATGTCGTATTCATCCGCAGGTAATTTGTGTGCTGCTTTTAATTGTAGTTCGTGGTCATCGGTAAGTACATAAAAACCGGCCAGTCCGGCGTAAACATTTAGTCGCGTGATCCCCATGGCATGATCGTGATACCA
>DASQJI010000133.1:0-2886 GCA_035631175.1 Parafilimonas sp. | reverse complement strand
ACATCCTTCACACAGCGAAATCCAACATGGCACAGGCCACTCTCAGGTGTTGAATGTGCCGTATTGCCAATCTTGTATCCATGGCACACCTGCCAATCACAGAGACAGGATCCACCCATTTGTAGCTTTTCGGCTGTTTGACTTGCAGTATCGTTTGGATTTTGCCATTCTTCGATCCATTCCCAAACATTGCCGCCCATGTCGGTAAGGCCCAATGGTGTTCTTCCAAAAAAGCCTACGGGAGAAGTGTAAGCAAATCCATCAGCGACAGTGTTGAAGAAAGGAAAACTTCCTTCCCATACGTTGGCGCGGTACTTCCCGTTTTCGACCAGTGAATCGCCCCACGGATATTTTTTTGCATAATGGCCGTCGGCATTCATCGCCGCGTATGTCCATTCCTCTCTCGTGGGTAATCGTTTTTTAGCCCACGCGCAGTAGGCAGCCGCATCGTGCCACGACACCTGCGTGGCCGGTTGGTTCGCGAGCGCCTTTCCTTTTGTTGGTCCAAGCGGATACAGATAATTCGCGCCGTCTACCAGGCCCCACGTGTGGGTAGCGGTGTCAAACACTTCAGAATTACCGAATTTCTGTGCTTCGGTAACATACCCGGTCGCGCGCACGAACGAGTCGAACCGCGCGACGGTAACAGGTGAAACATCCATGAAGAACGCCTTCATTTGTTTGCCCTGATTATTTGTTCCGGCGGGCACCAGTACCATACCCTGTGGCGGCTTTCGATCAACCGGCCGGCACGCCGAAATAATAGAGGCCGACAGGAAAACTATAAGGGAGAATTTGGTCAGCATTGTTTTTGAAAGGCCGTAAAGTTCAGTGATGAAATGTTTACAATTTATCAAAATTTATTTCAACCGGCAGCGTTCGGGAGTTAATAGCAAATTATTCAGCGGATTCCTTTACTTTTGCCGTCCTTTCACCGGGAACAGCATGGTGGCTGTTGCCTGTTTTAGTTGAAATTCATTTAAGATTAAAAATTTTTTTTATGAAGCGTACATTTCAGCCGCATAACCGCCGCAGAAAAAGCGTGCATGGTTTTCGGAAGCGGATGCAAACAGCCAACGGCAGGAAAGTGCTTGCGAGCCGGAGAGCAAAAGGCCGCAAAAAACTCTCAGTTTCTGACGAAAGAACACTGAAATAATAATATACAAATCATATTTTGAGTCCCGCCCTTGCGGGACTTTTTTGTTTGATGAAACAATTCACCTACAGCAAAACAGAAAAGCTAAAAAGCCGCAAACAAACGGAAGAGCTTTTCAACAAAGGGAAGAGCTTTACGATCTTTCCACTGAGAGTTGTTTACCTGCAGGTTGAACAACAAGAGGGCCCAGCCAAAGCCGGTGTTGGTGTAAGCAGCCGGAATTTTGCAAAAGCGGTTCAGCGAAATCGAATCAAGCGCTTACTTCGAGAGGGATATCGGACAGAAAAAATTCCATTGTATCATCACCTGCAGAATACAGGTCGCCACCTCACATTATTTTTGTTGTACATCGACAAACAGATGCCGGAATATGTTTTGGTGAAAGAGAAGATGCGGCTCGTCATTCAGCGTTTAATAAAAGAATTGAGTGAAACAGGTTCTTAGAATACTTGGTCTGCCTTTCATCCTGCTGATAAAGATTTACCAGCATGTGTTGTCGCCCATCCTTGGGCCGAAATGCAGGTACACACCCACATGCTCTCAGTATGCCATACAGGCTCTAAGAAAATATGGAGTGCTCAAAGGATTGTGGCTCGCTGTTAAAAGGATCTCGCGGTGTCATCCCTGGGGTGGAAGTGGATATGATCCTGTGCCTTGATAGTTTGACGTTTGAAGTTTGAGGTTTGAAGGTCGTAAATGCTCCATACCGATGACAATGCATCAGTTCCCCGTTTTATTTAAACCGCGGCCAGTCTTCTGCTGAAGTTGTTCGATGCGTTTGGAGGCGTCGGCCTTCGTAAGGGTTTCATCGAACGGCTCACCAGCTTCGTCTGACAATGTTTTCAAATATGAGCGCTGTGCGCCCGTCATCGGCTCGTCGCCCGTTATCCATTCATCCGGATTCTTTTCAGCGTTTGAATTAGAAGGAATACCCGGTTGCTTCGAGTTATTATTCCCAACATCTGTGCGATTCGGCTCATTAGGGTCATTAACCATAAAAAACGTTTTCAGTTAACACGCAAAAAATAAACCATAACTGAAAAAGGTGCAGTTTCACGGGAAGACGCTAAGTCTCGCAACGGCGGAAAGGGGAATTTCTTTGGCGTCCTGAGAGCTCTTCGCTGCTTTGCGTGAAAACATTAAACGCCAAGGCTCCAGCCGTCGCGGTAGGTGCGCTTCACGAACTGGTTTGCTTCGTCAAAATTTGTGATCTTCATATTCTCGCCGTCCCAAACAAATTGTATGTGCCGTCCCGGGTAATCCCAATCGCCGTTTGCATTTTTTTTGCGCACATCGCTGCTGCGAATTGCGAGATTTCCCATCAGCACACTTTCCGTGAGCGGGCCGGCTACATCAAATCTTGAACTCAGATTATTTGCTTTGTCGCTGCCGTAGCCTGCAATAGACGCTTCCACCCATGCCGCATAATGCCCGTCATCACCACCGGGCACACGCGCGATAGTTTGTGGAACTACTGTTTCCTTCGTTTTTGATGTTGGGAGCAACTGCGGATTAATTCCATACGTACCCGCCATCATTTTTCCTTTTGTCCCAATAAAAATTATTCCATTCCCGCCGTCACCCATCTGTTCGTTTGGCAACAACTCTTCTGGACGTTCCGGCTGTATGCCGCCATCCATCCAATGCAGTTTCACATCCGGCTTTCCATTCTTGCCTTTGAACGAAAGAATAATATGAGAAGAAACCGGGCCGCTGTCAGGAAAATACGC
>DASQJI010000132.1:0-8747 GCA_035631175.1 Parafilimonas sp. | reverse complement strand
TGAAAATCTTTTGGCAATGTTTTGAAATGCTTCTCTCACTTGTGCCTCATCTGACACATCACACTTTAAGCAGAGCATTCTCTCGTCTTTTACATCTGGCTTGTGCTCGATGTCAAGTGTTACCACGGTAGCGCCTTCGTCGTAGAATAATTTTGCCGTGGCAGCGCCAATGCCTTTCGCGCCACCGGTAATCAGAGCGATCTTATCGGTCCAGTTCATAATTGATCACAGCTTATATGTAAGCGGATGGTTTCATCTTGATTGGTCATGACGTTGATATATTCACATTCAATTTTAATATTATTCACGCCCGTTATTTTATTTACCGGCTTGTAAAGAAAACTAAAATATTTTTTTGAAACGGATTCACCTGCATCTATATATTCAAATGTTTTCTCACCGAATAACCGCGTCGAGGTCATGAGTATTTCCTTAAAAGGCTGATGAATGCCTGCCGTTCCAAATTCAATACCGCGATACTTTATTGTATTATCTTCCCAATGCTGCCATAAATGTATCCAGGGATAATCGCTGCGTTGCCATACATATCCGAAAAGCAAATTGAATTCCGGCGAATATGCACTGATCCATCCCGTTTCGGCGTTCTTGTCAGCGACAAAGGAGAAAACTGAATTGTATTTTGCGGCCGGGTTTCGCAGATCAATAACAGCACCGTTTTCATGTTTTACATTCGGCCATGTAAACGTACTTGCTGCCACTTGTTTATAGCACGACTGATTAAAACCGATCGTTGCATTACTGTTGATAATGGTTGACGCGTTCAGGAACGGCGCAGCCAGTGTCGGATGTTGCACCATGTTGTACAATCTTCCCAGCGGATTTATGTTTGAAACGGTTTCTTTTACCGCCAACACGGCATCATTATGATCGAGCTGCATACTTCTTTCAACACGAAGTCCCTCAAGCATGCTTGTGGTTTCCATCTTCAACACCAGTTCACCTGCGTCCCTTTGTCGCCAAACAATATTTGCGATTTCGCCATGATTCGGTACGCCGGCCTTTATCTCTCCTGCAGACGGCAAGCCCCATCGGCCCAGGCACAAAAAATGTCCGCGGTAAGGCGCCCCTGCTTTATTGTTGTCAGGCATTTGGTCTTTTGAAAAAGCGAAGCTCAGGGGATTAATATGGTCACCGTCAAGAAAATGAAAACCGATGATCGCACCGCCAAACAGGTTAACCGTGAAAGTTGCAGAGGCGTTACGTTTAGAGATTTCCATCGGGATGATCAGTTCAAAACTTTTTGCTCAAGAAAATAGTCATGAAAGAAAAGCAGTTGATACTTTATGGAATTACTCCAGTAATCCCAATTGTGCTCTCCGGGCCTTTCGATGTAATCATGATCGATCTTAGCAGCCAGTAATTTCTGATGCAAGTCGCGATTCACCGGCAGGAAAAAATCGCCAACACCGCAATCGATGATCATTTTCAGGTCACCGTTGTGCAACGAGTCAACGAGATCAACAACCACGTTCTTGTTCCAGTCCTCTGCATGTGTTGAATAATCGCCCAACACCTTTTTTATGTCCCAATTGTTGGGGAACGGACGAAAATCAACGCCGCCGCTCATGCTGCCGGCTGCGCCAAACACATCTTCATGACGAATTGCGAGGTACAGCGCGCCATGTCCGCCCATGCTTAGGCCGGTGATGGCTCTTGCTTTGCGGTCAGCGATCGTTCTATAGTGTGCATCAATGTACGCAGGGATCTCTAATGCCACGTTCGTTTCATATCGGATGTTTGTATCTATGGGGCTATCAAAATACCAACTGTTATACGCACCATCAGGACACACTACCATGCAACCGTTTTCATCAACTTCCTGCAACAAGGCCGGCACTTTCAGCACCCAGTTGCTGTAATCTCCGCTCCATCCATGCAAAAGGTACAAAACAGCGAATCGTTGCTTTTCATCCTCATATGCCGCCGGCTTTATCACAACGCACTTTACATTTTTGTGCATGCTGTTGCTATAGATCAAGACCGTGTCAACTGAAGCAGCGTGGGAGCTGAGAATGAATAAACAGGCTGCAAGAGCAAGGCAGAGTGTCTTGTAAGATTTTCCGGGATTACAACTCATTTCGTGTGACCGTTTCTCAAATATGGTACATATTTCGCTCCTTCATTTCTAAAATTAGCCAGTATCTTGCACATCTTTTTAAAATTCCTATATGGCTGATTTGTCGAAATTTGATGTTAACGCGGTAGGAAATCCTGACAACAACATATTCGGACTGCCTTTTACAGAGGAAGAATCGCTGGTGATTTTATTGCCTGTTCCGTGGGAAGTTACCGTGAGTTGTAATCCCGGCACAGCCAGGTGCATCGAGCATATTTTCAAAGCAAGCACACAAGTCGATCTTTTAGACACAAACTTGCCGGAGGGTTGGCAGAAAGGTTTCTTTATGAAAGAGACCGACAAGAAGATCCTCATGAAGAGCGATTATTTGAGAAAAGAAGCAGAGTTGTATATTGATTTCATTTCGCATGGACAGGATGTGAAGAACAATAAGTTCATGACGAAAAGCCTGAAGGAGATCAATGAAGGCAGCGCGATGCTGAATAAATGGGTTTACGAGCAAACGCGCGACCTGTTGAACCGCGACAAACTGGTGGGCCTCATCGGGGGCGATCACAGCGTAGTGCTCGGGTATTATAAATCGCTTGCAGAGAAATATGGAAGCTTCGGCATTTTACAAATCGATGCGCACTGCGATCTCCGGCAGGCCTATGAAAATTTGAACTACTCGCACGCGAGCATCATGTATAATGCACTCGAAGAAATTCCAGCGATCGAAAAATTAGTGCAGGTTGGCATAAGAGATTATTCACCCGCAGAATTGAAATATATCTCCGACAGCAATTCAAGGGTCGTTGCCTATTTTGACGAGCAGATGAAAGAAAGGGAGTTTAGCGGTGACACGTGGACGATCATTTCAGATGAGATAGTTTCCCAGCTTCCGCACCATGTTTATTTAAGTGTTGATGTGGATGGCCTCGACCCGAAGCTTTGTCCGCACACTGGAACGCCCGTTCCTGGTGGATTGCAGATCGAGCAGCTCGTTTTCCTCTTTAAAAAAGTTGTTGACAGCGGAAGAAAGGTGATTGGATTTGATGTGGTTGAAACCGGCGTCGGTGACAGTAATTATGACGCGGTTGTCGCCTCGCGGCTGTTATGGAAAATGTGCAATCTACTCGTAAAAAGCAACTCCTGATGGCCAGGAAAAAAGAGTACAACTTTGTCGTAACGCTGAAGCACCCGCCGTACCGGTTATACAATGCGATCGGAATTTTGTTGTGCCTGATGGCTACGACTGCGGAAGTGGTCGGCCTATTGTATTCCGGCTTTGCCACAATAATGTGGATCAACGTTGGGTTGGTTGCATTCATTATAATATATATGATCGTTACGCTTGTATTTTTTAATAACAAGAAATACGTTGCAGGTTTTGGCTGGCCTCTGTTTGCCGGTGCATTGTTATGGTTTTTTGCTCCATTGCGTAACCTGGTGATCAGCTTGTCTTATGTTTTGGCCGCATTCCTTGAAATGCAATTAAAATTTCCACAGGAGATCGGTTTTGACGAGGAAGAAGTTGCGTTCAACCACTTCCCCTCCAAAAATTATTCGTGGGACGAAATTCAAAATGTGATCCTGAAAGATAACATCATCACCATCGATTTCAAAAACAACAGGATCTTTCAAAAAGAAACTGAAACAGAAACAAAGCCGGAGCTGGAAAAAGAGTTCAACGACTTTTGCCGGCAGCAATTGTCGCTATCGGCGGTGATCTAAATAAACTTCATTTGTTGCAGCATTCTCCATATTTGTTATACTCCGATGGGCGGGGAAATATTTTCGAAGACCAAAGTTTGTATGCGGTTGGCCGCGCTGGCTGGGATGCGTTTCCAATCGCAGATGATGATTGGATCGAATTACCACATGGCGGTAATCTTTATGAATTGCCTGGCCGCACGGCGATCGGAATTGACGTAAGGACAGGACAGATGCGTTTGTGTGAAAAAGGGCTTGCCGTTGCGGCGTTCATTCCACCTGCGCACACCGGGCTATACCTCGCCGCGTACGAAAGCAAACCTGGCGCGCCGACGCTTCCATTATTTTGTTACACGGCGGCCGGATGGCATAACAACAAATTTTACGTGCCTGCCGTACGCATTGAAAAAGATGTGCGACAGGAGTGCGCGGGTTACGACGACGAAAAAATAAGAACAGGTGCAGAATATTTACTGCAGTCGTATCCGCACAATCGTTTGGTAAAGCATTTAATGGAGAATTGTTGTCTTACGTATCATTGCCCGGCGGCAAGAAATTTATCACTGGCCAGGTGGGAGTGCCCGGTACCAAGTTCGCCGGCCTGTAATGCAAATTGTATCGGGTGCATTTCATTTCAGCCCGAAGAAGAAACGATCGTTTCAACGCAGGACAGGTTAACGTTCAGGCCAACACCGGAGGAAATTGCAGAATTCAGCGTTCCTCACTTGCTGCATGCGCCGTACCCTATTATAAGCTTTGGGCAGGGATGCGAAGGAGAACCATTGCTGATGTGGGAAACGATATGCGATGCCATCATCGAAATTCGAAAGCACACCCAACGGGGAAGTATCAACATCAACACGAACGGCTCAAAGCCGGCTGCGGTGGAAGCTTTATGTAAAGCAGGCCTTAATAGCATTCGCGTTAGCATGAACAGCGCGCAGCCGCATATCTACGCTGCTTATTACAGGCCGAATAATTATGTGTTCGAAGACCTCGTGGAAACACTGAACGTAGTTGAAAGATATAATGGATGGACCAGCATAAATTATTTCGTCTTTCCTGGTATCACCGATAGCGTTGAAGAATATGAAGCGCTAAGACATTTTATCCGGCAGACGAATCTCCGCATGATACAATGGCGCAACTTCAATATCGATCCGGATTGGTATCTCGGGAAAATAGGCATCGTTGAAACCGGTGAGATGCTCGGCATTAAGCAATTAATGGAATTGCTGAAAGAAGAGTTTCCTCATTTAAAGTTTGGATATTATAATCCACCGATGGAGAGAATTAAGGGAGATTTTGAGATGGATTTTGCGAGGGCGGTTATGCGATAACGTCGACATTGCCGTCATTTCGAAGGAGCGCAACATCTGCTTGTTCCCTTCATCGATGTTTTCCGCGACTGGAGAAATCTCAACGAATTGTGAGCACCGAACTGGATTTCCGCGTTAAGATTTCTGTCCCGACCGGATCGGAATCGAAATGACGGTGTAAAGAAGTGTTACTGCAGGCGCTACCTTAAATGGAAAAGTTGATGTTGTGAAATGGTTGCACCAAAGGTTTGACGTTTTCAAATTATATCACTTGCTCATTTCATATCAAACGTTTTTATAAATTTTATTGTAAGAGCTTGCGCGTCTACTACCGGCAAATGCGGATCCAACCTTGTACGGTCCGTGTTTAGACCCTGGTTGAAAACAATATACAGGTCCGTTCCTTCTTCCGGGTTGTACCGAAAACGCAGGTTGCTTGTTACCTGGTTGCTCAGATCATCCAACTGGGAAAACAATTTTACAGAAATTTTTGAGTTTAAGAAATACCCAATATTTAATCTCAGCAGATTGCTTTGAAATAATGCATTGCCATTATCAGAATACTCATCCGGAAATTGAACGCGGTCGTATTCATATTCAATCCCTACTTTAAAATGTTTATTGAAAATATAAGACGCGGTCGGACTAATTGAAATTCTGTTTCCGCCGTAGAAATCGCCCCACTTCATAGAAAGACCTGCGTTATACGTGCTTTGCGCCGGAGCGATAATATCGACGTCCGGTGTAAACATATGATATGTCTTTTGGGGAATGTGAATATGGTCTGAAATATCCCAGGCTTCAAACAAAGTGTCGACAAAATATTCAACGGGCGTTGTTTGTATTTCAGCGCCATTCTTAAAACTGATGCCAGCCTCTCCATTTATAAATTTCGATTCTTCTTCATGAAAAGACGGTTTCCATTTATAGCGAGAATTACTGTGCACGTAATAGTAGGCAATCTTACTTTCCTCTTTTGCCTTCCACGTATATCCGCCTTTTAATGCGATATTCCCCAGGTCATTTTCCTGGACAAAGCCCATCTCTGGTTGAAAATCTTTTCCTATCAAACCGAGTTCTGTATAATAATTCCAACCCTGTTTAGCGGTGCGGCTTATGCTAACGTTGTAATACGAGCGTTTTGCAAAATCAGTTACATCGGCATCTTTAAACGTACCTGCAACGTTTGCAAGCAATGATAAATTTGGATTAAATACTTTCACTCCGCCCATCCCGATAGACTGGTAAGAGCCTCCGCTGCCACTCGTATTTATTTTATTGGTAATTATTCCTCCAAAAAAACTGCCGAGTGAATCTGTGAATTTCCTGGTGCGAAAAACAAAAAAGTTATGTGCATCAATTGAATCGCTTTCTATTGCGGTGGTTTGCATATCCAATGTACCCATTTGCCACTCTTTGGTTTTCCCTGTGATACGTGCGCCTGCAATAATGGGAACGACCTGGTTGTTTTCATTGCCAATTGTGCGTGAAATGAATAGTTCATCTTCAAGCGAGGTTGTGAAACTGAGATAGTTTTGTGATTCAAGGAAAAAACTTCTTTTTTCAGGCAGGTTCACATCATACTTGGATAAATTAACAATGAGGTTATCTACTTCCGCCTGGGCAAAATCTGTGTTTAGTGTGAGATCGAGTGTGAAATTCTTGCTGAGACCATACTTGGCATCCGCACCAATATTGCTAAGCAATTTATCCAGGGCCTCATTCTTTACATAATTTTTCCGGGTTAGGAAAGTGGAATTTTTTTCATAACCGCTTTCATCAGCATTCAAAACATTTTCCTGGGCAAAATTTGCAATGGCATACGGAATGATATAAAATGGTCTTTTGCTTTTTAAATTCACCAACTGCATTTCACGGGCAAGTGAAACTTTAAACAACGCATCCTGGACATCAGGTGGACATTTCGGAAAAAGATCGAGTTCGGCTTTGCGCTTGATCAATCTCACTATTTTGAAACCCATTGTTACCGTGTCCTTTGTCTGGAACCTTAACGAAGAGAACGGAATGCGGAATTCTATTGTATAGCCTAAAGAATCAATATGGCTTGCCACATCCCAGAATGTATTGTAGTTTACATTTTCACTGGCTCCATCTCCGGAAATTTCTTCATCCCACCTTGCGTTCAAAAGATTGCTGGCAAGTACAAGACCTGTGCTTTTATCGTTATAGCTGTCGATCACCAGGGCAAACCCATCATCATTACCCAATTCGAAATCCCGCTCAAGGGCATTAGCTATAAGTTTTGAAGGCTCCCTGTCATAAGCGCGAAGTCCGACAAATAAATAATCGTCATCGTAGATAATACGCACTTCCGTTTTTTCTGACGGTGCGGCTCCGGCCGACGGATCGTATTGCATAAAATCGTCTTCAAGAGGCGCTTCTCTCCACGCAGGTTCATCTAATTGTCCGTCTAATATTATTTTTTCGGTGATGCGCAATGGTTTATAGGGCTGTTGTTGTGCATGCAAATTCAGGGTTATTAAAATAGCCGCCTTGAAAAGTAGAAATATCCTTTTACGCACATTGTAAAAATAAATTTGAAATGAACCCGGACTATACAATTCGCCTCTTAATTGCTTTGGAAATAGCTTCGCCTTTTGAATGCACCTGGAGTTTTTCATAAATATTTCGAATGTGTCCCCCAACGGTATCAATACTGATGAAGCATTTTTCGGCAATCAGCCTATAGCTCATTCCATCAACAAGGCACGACAAAATTTCTTTTTCTCTTGACGTAAGGTTTGATGACGTGTTTTACAAGTGCCGGCACTGTTGTTCCATAGCGTCGATATTGGCGTCATTTCAAAGGAGCGATTCGAATAGTCATCCCGGTGTGCTTCCCTCCCGCGACTGAGAAATCTCAACAGAGTTGTTGAGCACGCCGGCCGGATTTCCACGTAGAGATTTCTCTCCCGGCCGGCAGGATCGAAATGACGGTGCAGCGACGTGTTAGTTCAACATGTAGGTAGCGGAAGAACCAAGAAGAAAGGCTTCAGCAAAATGACGCTCACCTGTCCTCAAACTTCAACTTAATAAACCTCGGATGATAGATCGTCGCGTCTTTTTGAATGTCATTCCAAAAATCCGGCGTGATCGTGTTGTACGAGATCAGCAATTCACCGGGCTTTGATAAATTATAATGTGCTTTTGCATTGTAGGTCCATAAGCCTTTGTCCCATTCAGGGCATTTCCAAACTTCGATAATGTCAGAAAACGGCCCGACGGGACTGTCTCCAATGCGTACTCCTACCTTATCACTTAATCCCAACACCTGGAACACCAACAAGAATTTTCCATTTTTTAATGGTGTCACGCTGAGTTCGTTTGAAACTGCGTTGGTCAACGATTTCATTTCGTCTTTGTTTTCGCTCCATCCACTGCCACTCCAATATCTCCATTCGCTGAGCTTTTCAAAATCTTTTGGTTGAACCCTTGCCACAACAAGGTTTTTATCATTACCGATACATCCGTACACATATACATATCCGTCGGGCGCGGGAGCGCCTGCCCATTTTGTGTTTACCAAAAGACCTGCCCCCATGTTTCCTTCGCCAAGTGTTTTGTTGTTGATATGTAACGAGGTTTCAATTTGCCTTTGCCCGTTAAACGGAGGGCTT
>DASQJI010000131.1:0-5564 GCA_035631175.1 Parafilimonas sp. | reverse complement strand
AGCGGCGTTTGGGTCGATCCAAAAAATGAAAATCATGTGTATGTGATGAACGTTCAGTTTTGGCAATCGATCGACGGAGGAAAAACATTTACCGCGATAAACCAGGAACATGGAGACAACCACGACATGTGGATCAATCCTTCGAACCCGGACAATTTCATTATCGGCGACGATGGAAGTACGGCCGTTACATTCAACGGCGGAAAAACGTGGACAGATGAAGATCTTCCGACCGGACAATTTTATCACGTGAACCTTGACAATGATTTTCCGTACAACGCATATGGGGCGCAACAAGATTGGGGACCGGTTCGCATCGCAACTAGAACTACCAATGCCTTCATCGGCAAGAATGACTGGTATATTCCGGCTGGGGGAGAGGCAGGTTATATCGTTCCCGATCCAACGAATCCGCGGGTCACGTATGGTGGAGAGTACGACGGGCTCCTGATCCGTCATGATAAAAGCAATGAGCAATACTCGATCGTTTCAGTTTATCCTGAGGTAAACGATGGCGCCGGGGTGGTAGAAAAGAAATATCGTTTTCAGTGGACTTACCCGATCGCGTTTTCACCCTGGAACAACAGTACGATCTATTGCACGTCTCAATATGTGCACCGTTCAACAAACGGCGGTATGAGTTGGGAAACGATTAGCCCTGATCTTACCACGAATGATACTACGAAACAAAGACAAAGCGGCGGGCCGATCACGCCGGATAACACGGGTGCGGAAGTGTATTGTGATATCTACGCATTTGCTGAATCATCGGCGAAGCAGGGCGTGCTATGGGCAGGCAGCGACGATGGTCTTGTGCATGTGAGCAAAGACAACGGCGCGCATTGGGAAAAAGTAACGCCGCCAGGTTTACCGAAGTGGGCAACGGTCAGCATCATCGAACCTTCGCATTTTGAAGAAGGCACTTGTTACCTCGCCGCACATGCATATCGCATCGACGACACGAAGCCTTACATTTTCCGTACGACAGATTACGGGAAGACTTGGCAACTTATCACGCACGGACTCCCGCAAAATGTGTATTCAAGATGTGTTCGGGAAGATCCAAATCGGAAAGGCTTATTGTATGCGGGCACCGAAACAGGAGTTTACGTTTCTTTTGACAACGGCGAGCGTTGGCATTCGATACGACAGAACCTGCCGGTAACACCGGTGCATGACATACAAATAAACAAAGACCTGAAAGAGATTGTTTTGGCTACCCATGGTCGCGGTTTTTGGGTACTGGATGATGCAGGGCCATTGTATGAAGCAACGCATGATATATTGAATAGCGATTATCATCTTTTTACGCCGCGCGTTTCCTACCGAATGGACGGCTTCCAGGTTGATGATCCAAATTTGCAGGAAGGAACGAATGCGCCGAATGGCGTGATCGTGTACTACCGGCTCACCAAACCTTTGTCCGGCGAATTGAAACTTGAATTTCTTACTGAAAAAGGCGATAGCATCATAGCATATTCAAGCTTAAAGGATAGGAGAGGAAAGGCTGTTGACAAGAACGAAGATTTTTATGAGGAGAAAAAAGACAAGATAGACGAGGTGTTGAAAAATGATGTGGGCACATACCGGTTTGTTTGGGATATGAGTTATGGCGATGCAAAACGTTTTTCAGATGAATGGATATATAATGGCCAGCTCTCCGGCCCGCGAGCCTTACCCGGCAATTATAAAGTGAGATTGTACAACGGAGATAAAATGCTTTCTGAACGTTCTTTTACAATAAAATTGAATCCGAAAGTAAAATCGACCCAGGAGGACCTGCAGGCGCAATTTGATTTGGAGAACAAGATCACTCAAAAGCAGACCGAGGTGAGTACGGCGATCAAACAATTGCAGAGCGTGCGCAAACAGGTTAATGATTTCATCAATGGCTTCGACGATACGGTGAAAATAAAGCCATTGAAAGATTTGAGTAAGCCGATTCTTGATTCTTTGCAGGCGATCGAAGAGGTACTATATCAACCGAAAATAAAAGCCGGCGAAGATGGTTTACGTTACCCGGTTCGGCTTATGGAAAAGCTCGGCTCATTAAAACAGCAGGTAGCACAAGGTGATGCAAGGCCTACGCAGCAATCGTATGATCTGTTTAACGATCTTTCTCAAAGATTTGACGGCCCGTTGCAAAGATTAAAAAATATTATAGAGGTTCAAATACCAAAGTTCAATGAAGCGGCAGCGAAGTATCAGTCGCAGGCAGTGGATGTAAGTAAGGGTTTAAAATAGGAGAGAGGAATTAGAAAGCGCGGAATATGGAGAGGAGAATGTTTGCGTGAGACCCTGTTCGCACTTTTATCGAAAAAGATCCAAAGCCCTCGCATCTTCGAAAGTGAGTATTGAAAGTGGAGGATGAAAAAGTGTTGGAAAATTTAGCTGTTGTGCAAAGGTTTCAATTATTCGCAAAAGATAACGCTGTAATTATGAAAATATGACGCCGGAAACATTCAGGCAGATCCCGCTGTTCTCTACGCTAACACCCGAAGAAATTCGTGATTTGCTTGGGCAACTGCAGGTAATAAAATATCCTGCTCATGCCGTGATCTTCTGGATGGAAGAACCGGGCGACCAATTGTATATTATTGACAAAGGAGAAGTGCGCATTAGCCGCACTACACGTGAAGGGAAAGAGTTTACGATGGCGGTACTGGCTGAAGGAGCGTTTTTCGGCGAGCTTTCTCTACTCGACGGAGGCCCGCACACCGGTACGGCGCGTGCTGTAACAGAAACGACTTTACTTACGATAGACCAGGCTCAGTTTTATTCTTTCTTAGATAAACATCCGCCGTTTTCACGGGCGCTGCTGGCAACACTGGTTGATAACCTGCGTAGGAATTCCAATAATATTCGCGATTCCAGCGATATTATTGTTGCGCCCCCTTCGGAAGGCGCGCGAAGATTTGTCGATCGGGCTGCGCGCACTGTAGCCACCGGCAAATTTCTTTTTTTTGCAGCGTTGTTTCTGCTGGCATGGATAAGTTTTCAAACATGGTATTATGTTCATCAGCATCACAAACCTGTTGATTTCGCCGATACGCCGCCCACTTTTTTCCTTTTAGGATTTTTGTTAACGCTCACGTCTTTTCTACTTACGATTCTTGTGCTTACCAGTCAGCGCCGGTCCGCGGAGCATGACAGAATACAGGCAGAAATTGAATACCAGGTAAACCTGAAAGCACAAGCTGAAATAATGAGACTGCAGCTAAAAATGGATCAATTGATCAGGCAGCTGGAGCAAAACGAAAAACAACGGGAAGGTTCGAATTGAAGAGCGTTTGAAGTTGGAACGAATAACATACCGCGCGAAGCAAATTAGAAGAAGAACAACGCCCCATGGCTTAATCATACTTTCCATTCGCCCAATTTATAACCGGTTTTACCCACTCGCTTAACGGCTTAAATATAAAACCATGCTTCAATCCCGTGTTTAATTCTATCTCTTTATAGTGCGGCATTTTTTGCTGGGATCGATTCTTGAACGAAACGCAGCTTCTGCCAATATCATCCGTCCTTTCGTAGATCGACAAAATGTTTCCACAGAAATTTATTTGCGGCATGCTGTTGAAATTATAATCGTTGCAGGCTGCCATGAAAACAAAGTTCATGTGCTCATTCTTCATTAGTGAAGAAACAAGCATTGCAATGACGGATCCTTTAGAGGCGCCAACAACGGTTATATCGGAAGCAGCGACGCCTTTATGAAGCAGGCTATCAATTTCTTCCTTTACTTTTTTCGCATACATTTCAACATCCGTATCTTTTTGCCGTACTTCACTAACAACTATAAAATTGTTTTTCCTGAACGCATCAAGGATATCCTCATACAGGTAGCTACCAAAACCATTGATCGTATCTTTTGCATGCGCTCCCTGGTCCTCAACAATTTTTCCGTGCAGGTAAAACAGGTATCGCTGAGCCGATGTTGCGCCAAACGATGAAAGCGCGCTGAGTAAAAAGAAAGCCATTTTCATTTTAATATTATTGGTTTAAACTTTAATGTGTTTTGAAATCACAGCTTCATCGATGCCGGCTTTTACCGTGTACGAGTCCATGGATCCGTTTTGTAATAAAGAGTAGAAGTTAACGTGTTGTGTTATAAAGATCGACCACGAAAAATGCTGTTAAGCTAGTTTGCTGCCGGAACGTATGGCAACCATGCCGCCGTCATGCCCGGCCCCGCCGGGGCATCTGCTCTAACTAATTTCGAGGCCAATAAATAAATTCTTTCCACCCGGGTTTGAAATCCGAAATCAAATTGTCCTTCCATGATCGATTCCATTTTTCAGTTGTTTTTCTCTTTGCAATTGCATTCTCTATTCTGCCAAATGTCTCATAATAAAGAAGTTTGTTGCAATTATATTTTGCGGTGAATGAATTTGGATAAACCTTCATGATATGCTCTGGAATTCTTGTAAAAAGGTCAGAAGTCACGCCAATGTACAAGACTTCATGGTGCACATTTGTTAAGGTATCGACTATCCCGCCATATTGCATGAAGTAAAGTTAGCAGATTCCCGCTTTCGCGGGAAAGACGTGCGTTCCCGTTCATGAAACTTGGAGACTATTTACTGCAAGGATAGCGATCATTCGACTCAACTTTAATAGCCGACAAATCAGGATACTTAAAGAAAAAAGCAAATCTCAAATTGCAAGATCGAAAATAAAATAAGAAATCGTAAATCAAAAAAGCAACATGATTTCACTTTGATTGGAATTTTGTGATTTGTAATTTGGTTCTTTTTCGGGCATTTGTTTTCGTGTACCTAAATTCATGACATGAAAAAGATCTTCGGCTGGTCTCTCTCATTATTTATGCTTTCGGTGCGATGCCTCATCGGTCCTGATGCAATTGCACAAAAAAACTTGACGGATTCATTGTACACTTACGGTGCAGCGTCGTCCGGCGGAACCGGAAAATTTTATTTAGGAAGAGAGATCGCACACGTAATGGGAGCATCGAATGCTGAGTGGCTCGACCGCAGCAGCAGGCCGCAGGAAGAGCACACGCAACTTGCCATTGACAAAATTGAAATACCTGAAAATGGAGTGATCGCTGACATTGGTGCCGGCACCGGTTACTATACTTTTAAGCTTGCACCAAGAGTGCCAAAGGGAAAAGTATATGCGGTGGAGATCCAGCAAGAAATGATCAATGCGCTTAATGACAGAAAAAAGAAAACAAATAGCAGAAATGTTGAGGTGATAAAAGGAACAACTACTTCCTCAGAGTTGCCGGCGAATACGGTGGATCTTGCGATAATGGTCGATGTGTACCACGAATTGGAGTACCCGGTTGAGATGCTGCGGTCGATAAAGAATGCGCTAAAAAAAGATGGCCGGCTCTTGTTGATAGAATACAAAGGTGAGGATCCCGATGTTCATATCAGGCCATTGCATAAAACAACGGGTAGCCAATTAAATAAAGAACTCGGAGCAAATGGCTTTAAGCTTGTTTATGATGGAGAGTTTCTTCCGTTGCAACATTTTCTTTTATACGAAATAACTGATTGAACGGTCGCCATCACGAATAAACCTTCCGCCCAAAAAAT
>DASQJI010000130.1:0-2481 GCA_035631175.1 Parafilimonas sp. | reverse complement strand
AATTTCACCGGTCAAAACAATGTGCTAGCATCCGCTGCGCTCGACAGGTGGACGCCCGAAAATCACAGCAATCAAAATCCGCGTGCTTATGCAGCGAGCAGTTTGGATGTTGGGATCTTTTCTTCTGCCATCGTTGAAGACGCGTCTTATATACGATTAAAAAATGTGACACTGAGCTACACGCTGCCTCGTTCAATTTTACAAAGAGCAAAAATTCAATCGGTACGCCTTTACGTAAGTGGAAGCAATTTGTGGACGCTCACCGACTATACAGGCTATGATCCTGAAGCTAATACATACGGGCAGAATACGACGGTGATAGGCATTGATAATGGCGGTTATCCGCAATCAAGGACTTACCAGGTTGGTGCCACGCTCAGTTTTTAAATCTTAATCTTATCGTCATGAAAAAATATTCATTTGCTGCGCTGATCATGCTTGCTGCTGTTGTTCTCACATTTTCTTCATGTAAAAAATTTCTGGAAGAGGATCCAAAGAATTTAATTACGGACGCTAACTTTTTTCAAACTGAAAATGATGCGGTCGCGGCCGTAAATGCCATCTATTCGTATCTGAACTCTACAAGCACCGGCTCAACAGCGGGAGTTTATCATAGCACATTTTGGGTGATCGCAGGTTGCGCCTCAGATGAAATGAAGGATAGTTCTATTTTCTGGCCCGACATTAGCCAGATCAGCAACTTCTCTCACGGGCCCATCAACAATTCATTAGAAGAAACATGGACCGTTCAATACAAGGCGATCACCCTCGCAAACCTTGCGATCGATAACATCCCTCAAATCCAGATGGACACCGTTTTAAGAACGCGGCTGATAAACGAAGCGCATTTCTTAAGAGGATTATTATACTTCAACATGGTGCGTATGTTCGGCACAATTCCGCTGGTGTTGCATGAGTCTGATCCACTTACTCCGCCAATCGCTTCAGTGGATGATATCTATAACCAAATCATTGCTGATCTCACTGCAGCGCAGGCTTTGCCGCTGAATTATGAACCCGGAAATGGCCGTGGCAGGGCGACGAGCGGCGCAGCGAATGCCATTCTTGCGAAAGTTTATCTCACACTGAAAGAGTGGGATAAGTGTGCTGAAAGATGCAAGGATGTAATGAATTCAAATCAATATGCGTTGTGGGACGATTTTGCAGACGTTTTTAAATTATCAAGTCGCGGTGGAAAGGAAGCGATCTTTTCAGTAGGTTTTGGCGACGGAGGCGGTGCGATCAGTTTCTGGGAAGTCGGTCAATTTAATGTGCGATTGCTGCCACCTCAACTTAGTGTTGAAGGCGTGCAAAATGCGCAGGGCTGGCAGGTGCCTACCCTGGAATTATATAATGAGTACGATCTTCTCGATCGCAGAAGAGAAGTCACTTTTATTACCGAGATACACAATCCTGATGGTTCGATCACAGTGATCCGGCCATATATTCAGAAGTATTGGGATCGTGCCGCGGAGCCGGAAGGCAACGGTTCAGCAAATGATTTTCCTGTGATCAGGTATGCCGATGTTTTGTTGATGTATGCCGAAGCGGAAAACGAATTGGACAATTCAGGTGAAGCGCACACCTACATCAATATGGTTAGAAAGCGCGCAAGATGGGATGGCGCCGTTGAACGAAATGCGGTGCCTGATTATGTGGGCTTGACAAAAGAGCAATTCAGAGCTGCGGTGCTGAAAGAAAGAAGACTTGAATTTGTTGCCGAGGGCCAGCGCTGGTTTGATCTGGTTCGTACCGGGACGCTGGAAACATTGGTGCCGATCGCAAAGCCTGGCATTGTGCCGCAGGCAAAACATTACCTGTTTCCAATTCCGCAGAGAGAAATTGATTTGAATCCAAACCTGAAGCAGAACGAGGGATATTAGCCCCGCCCCTAAAGGGAGAAGGGAGCTGTAAGTAAACTTTGAAACACTGAAATTGAATACGCCGCTAAATGTAAACGCTGTTAATAAACTCCCTTTAGGGGATGGGGGCTTGCGCACCATCGCGATCGTAATGGATATCGGTGGAACAAAAATTAAACTGGGTCTTGTAAAGGATGATAAAATTATTTGTACAAGAAGCATCGATGCTGATTCGGCAAATGGGCTGAAAGAAAAATTACAGGTGATTGCAAAGCTTGTCGATGAAATGTTGCTCGATCAACACGTAAGTTTAAATGACGTTGCAGGTGTTGGAATTTCTATGCCGGGGATTGTTGACAGCAAACAAAAAAAAGTTCTTTCGATCGACAATAAATTTAATGATGTGGTGGAATTGAATTTGACTGAATGGGTAAATAACACATGGCACACAAATCTTGAGATGGAAAATGATGCAAGATGTGCACTCATCGGCGAATGGAAATATGGTAAAGGGAGGAGCAGTGATAACGTGGTGCTGATGACCATCGGCACTGGTGTTGGTTCTTCTGCAGTGATTGAAGGAAATGTACTGAGGGGAAAACATTTCCAGGCCGGCTGT
>DASQJI010000129.1:0-5676 GCA_035631175.1 Parafilimonas sp. | reverse complement strand
TGCAAATAGTCCCAGATGTTAGGAGCTAAGATCTGAAACGATACAACACCAATAAACGCACTCCATATAAGGCCTTTCAGGCTGGCAAATATGTTGTCGCTCGAATTATCAGGCATACTGTTTTGGTTTTCTGTTTCTAATTCAAGATAAGATCAGTCCAAATTTTAAATCCTGGCAGTTAGAATGTTTAGCAGTTTGGTTTTCGTGCCGCCGGTACAATAGTAACCTATTTTATGTTGTTCGGCGAATAGAAGTTAATCACCCGTTATGCAAATCAATAATTGTGATCGATGCCGGTTCAGGCGAGCTGAGATCGGCATCCAAAGTTTTATTACGAAAGTTGCGTAGAGAGAACGAATGATTTTTAATGACCGACCACCCCGTGTTTATGCTCGGCAAATTGCGATTCGCTTTTCTAAAAAAGATTTTTCCTTTATAAAATATGCTCTAACTTTCATCAATAATTACGAATCCAATTTCTATGATGTGCAGGCCGTCACACATTGGACGGCTCCCATGTATTCCTGCCTCGTGATAACTTGCTGCGAATTTTTACCAATCTTATTTGCAGTACAGGTTCATTTAAGAAAACAATTTTTTCAAACCGGCTATAATAAGCAAGCGATTATTCGCTGGTAGCAAGTCATCGAATCCGGTGAAAAAATTTTTGATATAGCGAAACAACAAGCTGGCATTAGCAATGCCAGTGGTTTCGACTATGATCACGCCTTAATCAACTGCATAGAAGACGGAGTAAGCTGAAAATCCGGCAAAGAGTAAGCGAAAAATCTAAATAGAATAATATGCCACAAGCAACGATCAGATGTTTTCAGTACGTTGTTGGCGCGGGTCGCAGCCGCCAGCCGAGGTCTCCCATGCCGGGCGTTTATCCGCCCGGGCTCGGTCCTATTGTTTGCTATTCGCAGCAACCACCAAACACGTATGTAACCGGGACACCATTTACGGCCCCGTTCCCTTTCCCACCAGCAGGTTTACCATGCATACCCGATTATAGGTTTGCTTTTCAAAGTGTGACCGGCCTGGTCGAGGGCGGACAAATATCAACCAACATCATGGCGCCCTGTTCAGGCACCGTTGGCACTTCCCCAATTCTTGTAACGAACGTTTATATTCCACCCGGGGGCACAGGACCGGGCGGCGAAAGCGGAGCTATCATCGATGCGTTCAACGCAGAAACCGGCCAGTTTTGCGACGACACGTTTGTAACCGTTAGCCCGGACTCTGGCGGAAACTTAACGAGTTCCGGAAACGTCTATGGTTGGGTCAGCAGCCAGGGAGGTGATGAGACCATCACTGCATATACCCACATTATGCCAAGCGATATGTACTTTCATGACTGGCAGATCGTAGAAGGCACGGGCACCTCAGCCGATAATGTGTCAGGCGCTGCGTTAACGGTCGGCGCAGGTACTAATCCATATGCTTTCGCATTTTATGGACGCCAGCAAAAGTCGTTTTATAAGGACATTAAAGATCTTATGAAAGAATGGCTGGCCGACAAACCGGTCACTATCGATAGTCCGCGAAAAGACCTGGCTTCGGAACTACCTAAATGGAAGGATGCAGCCGGCGAAGGGGATCCATGGAAAAATATCGGCGGTCCGGTCGAGCAAACGATACAGGGTCTTGTTGACAAAGTTTCAAACCTGGAACAACAGATCAAAGAGATGGGTCAGTCTTTTATCAGGATCCAGGAGCGACCGGTTGTCGGTAAAGAGATAGCAGCACAGGGTTTTAAACCGCAATAAGTTTTTTTTGATCCTTCTGATAAGTAACATTGCTAACGAAGCTGCACCTGCCTGGGTAAGTTCATTGCCGGCGGGTGCAGTTTCATTGATCACGGCCTCCGATTTTAATCGTTCGTTTAAAGCAGGTATCTCCGTAAATAATTTCTCGTCTTCCTCATTAACAATAAACGGGTATGAAACAACGCCCGACGAGCTAACCGGTGTGATAGTAACTATTCCGGCATTTTCACCAATAGAATTTTATTACATAAACCAGGAAGACAGGGAATACGTTTGTTCGGAGGTAAATGCGTTTATGAATTATTTTCTGACAGCATTAAAGTGCAAAAAAATTAACCCGCCTACAAGACGGAGCCTCGGAGGTCTATGGTTTCAGAAATTTGAATGGCTAAAAATTGCGAGGAAATTAAATATTCCCATTGTGCCTTTTATTATGAAAAATGGAAAGTATGAATATGCCGTCCAAAAAGATCTGTTGCAAACTTTTTCATGCACCATAATTAACGACGAGATAATGGAGAATGAAAACGAACATGTACACGGCTATGTCAAGCTGCTCGCAAAAGAGTTTTCACTTCCGTATTTGAGCTGTTATTTTTCAACGGCAGATAGTAAGAATTTTCAGCTCTTGGATATCAATGCAATTCCTGACATCACTATCGCCAGCTATCGTGATGCGATGTTGAAATACCTTTAATTGTTACAACGCATGATCTTACTTTATGGCATCTCGGAAGACAGTCCGATGAGCATGGTTCGCGACGAGCTTAATAAGGCAGGAGCGAATTATCTGTTTCTGGACCATCGAAATATTTTTAATTATTCAATTGAATTTAATTGCAGCGATGACGGCCCGGATAAAGTGATCATTAATGCGCCGGAGATATCGTTCGATCTTGCAGACGTGAGTTCGGTTTATACGCGCCCTTACAATTTTATGGACTACCCGCAAATGCAGGGAAGGTCCTTAGATGATCCCGCCGCAGTTACTGCCATGGGATTTGAGCATCAATTCATGTTGTGCCTGGACACGTCGGGCGCATTTGTCGTTAACAGGTCTGAGGCATCCGCTTCCAATAATTCAAAACCTTATCAATTATCGGTCATCAGGCAGGTTGGACTGAAGATCCCGGAGACTTTTATCACCAATGAACCGCGGGCTGCGGCACAATTCATTAAGACGAATGCAGAATGCGTTTACAAATCGGTCAGTGGCGTAAGAAGTATCGTCAAAAGGGTTTCAGAATCTCATTATGACTATTTGGAGGATGTGAAGTGGTGCCCTACGTTGTTTCAAGAATTTGTTCCGGGTGACAACTACCGGGTTCATGTGGTGAACGATAAAGTTTTTTCCGTGCGGATCGAATCAGATAATCTTGACTACCGCTATGGAAAAACGCTGATGTTCATTGAAGAGTTGCCTTCTGAGATAGCTGAAAAATGTTGCACGTTGACTGCCGCGTTGGGACTTCATTTTTCAGGAATTGATCTGATGAGAACACCAGACAATGAGTGGTATTGTTTTGAAGCAAATTCATCGCCCGCGTATTCGTACTTCGAGCTGCATAGCGGCCTGAAAATTAGTACCGCCCTTGCCGAAATGTTGATGAATGCTGGCAAGAAAAATTAATGAATCACCCAAAACAAAAAGCCTCAACATATGTGCATATGTTGAGGCTTTTCTTAGCTGTAGGGGGAGGATTCGAACCTCCACGGGGCAGTTAGCCAAAGTGCAAAGTTTAGTGGTCAACCCTGGTCGGCCTTACCAAAAGTAACGTCGGCTCTACGCTTTGTTTATCCTGTGATCCCCACCCCCGAGACGAGAGGGCATGTCTGCCAAAGGTTTCATCACCCCACAGTGTATTTAAAGAACTCGCTGTTTTGCTGATGCAATATTAATCCATAATACCGATTCAATATATTTATTTCAACATAAATTTAAAACTTTTAGACAATGTTTAATAACTTGCCTGTATCGTTGGTTTTTTTTCAAAAAACACTCTTTTCATGAGCACAAAATTGAATCTTGACAAATTGGACTTTCAGATCATCCAGGAAATGATGGACAGCGCAAACATTTCTTATGCGGAACTCGGAAAGAAACTGTTTGTATCCGCAGGGACTATTCATGTGCGCATCAAAAAGCTGCAGGATATCGGAATTGTGAAAGGCACCAAAATGCATGTCGATCATAAAGTTTTGGGATACGATGTAATTGCATTCATCGGCATTTACCTGGAAAAAAGTTCACTGTACGATAGTGTTGCAAGAGAACTTAAAAAAATTCCCGAGATAGTTCGCTTGAACTACACAACTGGCAACTACAGTATGTTTGCTGAAGTAGTTTGCAAGGACATCGGCCAGTTGAAATTTGTTTTGCACGACGAACTACAGAAGATCAAAGGCATTGAGCGCACCGATACGATCATTTCTTTAGAAGAAAGTTTTTCGCGGAACGTACAAGTCATAAATCACTAGTGATTGTGCGATGATCGTCGCCAATTAGCCCAACAAATGCTCATGGTTGCAATCGCTCGTATGACAATGTTTTGCCTGCCTGCAAAAATGGAAGTTTAAAAAATGGGCGCTGATAATAAGCGTTGCTGCAGGAATCAATAATAAGAATTCCTGCGAGGGAAAAATTTCTTTCACAATGAGAAACAACAATCCGGTCACAAACACGACGAGCGGCAAGCTTTTGTGGTGATGTCGCTTCCATCCATGGCGCAAAGCGGATATGCCAATAATCGCCGCCAAAGCGATCATACTATATTCAAACGTTTTATTCTGTAGGATCTCAAACCCGAAAACGGGCAGGCTTGTAAAGAAAAGCGGCAATACGGCGCAATGAATAGCGCAAAGCAAGGATGTGGAGATGCCTAACGCATCCAGGTTTATTTTTTTTGCTAATGCCTTAACCATTGAAAAGCGAAAGTATAAGTTTGCAACGCCGTTGCAAAATTTTTTTCGTTAACAATTCCTTGTTTCCGCCTGCTATACCTTTGCCCCATGCGAAGGAAAGTAATTGGATACACCCTTTTTTTTGTGGTGCTTACGGTTCTGTTTCTTGTGTTCGTGTTTGCAGGCACCGATAAGTGGAAATCGAAATCACCAACCATCAGTTTTGTAAAACCTTTCCATTTCACAACAGAGGATAATAAAACTTTTACGGAAAAAGATATGGCAGGAAAAGTTTGTGTAGTGAACTTTTTCTTCACGTCGTGTAAAGGGATTTGTCCTGAAATGAATTCGAATCTTCTTACCATATACAAAGAGTTCCTCGATGAGCCGAATTTCATGATCGTATCGCATACCTGCGACCCCGAAACAGATTCTGCAACACGACTTAAACATTACGCCGACTCAATGAAAGTAGACACGCGCAGATGGGTTTTTCTAACCGGGAGAAAAGACAGCCTTTACATGGCTGCAAGGAACAGCTACCTCATCGACGATCCAAACAATAACGTGGCAGATATCAATGATCAATTCCTCCATTCACAATTTATCGCACTCGTTGATAAAAACGGGAATGTTCGGGGACAAGTGTATGATGCATTAAAGCCGGACGAATTGAAATTGTTGCGGAGCAATATCAGGAATCTGCTGACAGAAAAATCTTCTTCATCCGTCACTATGGGAACGTCATTTGCAAACTGATGAAAGTGAAAGACGGGATGATCGACATATTGAAAAGCAGCCAGCTTCACATCACTGAAAACCGTTTGAAGATCCTTGAGGTTTTTCAGAAAAGTGCACATGCACTTTCGCATGCTGACATAGAAAAACTAACAGGAAAGCATTTTGACAGGATCACGATTTACCGCACCCTCCAAACATTTGTCGAAAAAGGCATCGTTCATATTATTCCCACGTCAGATAATTCGATCATGTATGCGCTCTGTAA
>DASQJI010000128.1:0-6345 GCA_035631175.1 Parafilimonas sp. | reverse complement strand
CAATGGTTGGTCGAGACGGTGTATTTACGCCGCTTTTAAAACATCTGATTGAGGCATCGCTAGAGGGTGAACTGGATGCACACTTGCAAGACACGCGTAAGCTGCAGAAGAACCGTCGCAATGGCCATGGCAGAAAAAATCTCTTAAGCCCATTAGGGGGCTTCGAGATTTTTTCCCCGCGCGACCGTAACGCCACCTTTGAGCCCAAGATCATTGAAAAGCGTCAACACAAGATTACCAGTGATATTGATGCACAAATCCTGGCGCTGTATGGTCGTGGAATGAGCTATAGCGATATTCAAAGCCATTTGTCAGAAATGTATGGAATTGATGTTTCAGAGGGTACCATTAGCTCAATTACCGACAGGATTATACCAGCGATTAAGGAATGGCAGAATCGGCCGCTTGAAAATGTATATCCTGTGATATGGCTGGATGCTATGCACTTTAAAGTTCGTGAAAACGGGGTGGTAAAAACAAAGGCTATTTATTCAATTTTGGGTGTCACTGTTGATGGGCAAAAAGAGGTTATAGGTATTTATTTTGGAGATCATGAGTCCAGTTCTTTTTGGAGACAGGTCTTATACGAGTTAAATCAACGCGGCGTACAGGATGTTTTTGTTGCCTGCATTGATAATCTAAAAGGTTTTGCCGAAGCTATTGAAGATGTTTTTCCGCAAACGGATGTTCAACTTTGTCTGGTTCATCAAATGCGCAACTCGATAAAGTATATGTCAGAAAAAGACATAAAACCCATGGTAAGAGATCTGAAGAAAGTTTATAAAGCAATTAATACCGACATGGCGCAGCACTACCTTGAACAAGCGGAAAAAGTCTGGGAACCAAAATATACAGCGGTATTTAAGAGCTGGCATAAGAACTGGGATAGGCTAACCAACTTTTTCAAATATCCACCTGCGCTTAGGAGATTAATTTATACAACCAATCCGATTGAAAGCTATCATAGAATGGTTAGGAAAGTGACAAAAACAAAAGGAGCCTATACTTCTGAAGACGCAATCGTAAAACAGATTTATCTGGCAACCATGAACGCTCAAACCAAGTGGACCGGAACAATATTTGCCTGGGCTTCAATACGCAGAGAAATGAATGACTATTTTAAAACCCGATTTAATAACTCTGACACACTTTAATGAACACTACCTCGTTCAAAGCCTAATTCCTAATTCTTAATTCTTAATTCCTAATTCCTAGATCTCTGATGTATGATCTGCAATCCCTGGTTCGTTCAAATCCCAATTGGTAAATCCTTCTCCTAATTCCTAATTCCTAATTCCTAATTCCTAATTCCTAATTCCTAACTCCTACATCCTAATTCCTACATCCTAATTCCTAATTCCCAATTCAAATCGTCCTTCCTAACTTTCTCAACGCATACCAGATGGTACTCATGTGCATTGCCTGCAGGATCTTATTTTCATCGATGAGCTGTTTCAATTCATCAAAGCTGAGCTCGATGATCTCGATCTCCTCGTTATCATCGAGCGATTGCTCCTTCACTTTTTTGCCTCCCGTCGCAAGGAACATGTGCATGAGGTTTGAGTTGGTCGAAGGGTTAGCTGAAATTTTGCCCAACGGCACTACGTCAGTAAACTCATAACCAGTTTCTTCAAGTAGTTCTCTCCGTATTGCATCTTCATAAGACTTGTCAGTCGCATCAACACAGCCACCCGGCAATTCAATACAAACTTCATTTATCGCGTGACGATATTGTCGTGTCATTAATATTTTTCCCTCTTCAGTTACAGCGAATGCGGTTGCCCACTCGGGAAATTCAAAAACGTAATAATTATTTACGATCTTACCATCGCCGCGTTTACAGGTGTCCCTGCGAACGGTGAACCAGGTCTCGTGGGCGAGATATTCAGAAGAAAGTGTTTCCCATTTTAAGTGCTCGCTCATGTGATGAATGATGAATAATGAATAATGAGTAATAGGAAGGCTTGTGAATAGTGAATGGTCAATGGTGAATAGTGAACTCGTCATCCCTCGAACTCAACTGTCAACGTCATCTATCAACTGTCAGTTATCAATTGTCAGTGGCTGACCGTTATTAGCCACTCATTACTGATCACTCATTACTCATTCCCTCACCATCCTTTTCGCTCACGCAAACTGACGATATGCGCAACATGGTGCTTGCCATGCCATGCGTACATACCCAGCAATTCCCACAAACTTATCAGTTTTTTATGTTCAGGATGAAATACAGTTCTTTCCCACTGTTCTTCGGCGAGGGGTTCAATCATCGCGTACCAGCGCTGATGAAGTGCGTGTAAAAGTGTTAGCGAAATATTGACCGGCAAACTTTTGACGTCGTTCAATTCCACCCATGCATCTTGTTCGTACGGCCTGATCGTTGGCTCTTCTTCGGTCAAACCCAGCTTAAAACGAACGTATGCATTGATATGACTGTCTGCAACATGATGCACCAGTTGCTGCACCGTCCACCCACCTTCGCGGTATGGCGTTTCTAACTGGTACGCGTCGAGATTTTGCACCGACAGCTCTAATTCAGATGGCAGGAATTTTATATCAAGTAACCATTCCTCTTTTTGTTTGTGCGAAAACAGTTGCGGTAAATATTTACCCCGGGGGTAACGTAGATCATCACTCATAGAAAAAGCAGATAGTATTTGAATTTATTTAGCGAGGCTTTGAATAACGTCATATTTCGTGACGATGTGATAATCGCCTTTCTCGTCTTTTGCGAGCACCGCACCGTTTCCTTTATTGATCAAACTTCCCAGGCGTTCCACAGGTGTCTCAAACTCAACGACAGGATAAGGCTGTTCCATAATGCTTTCAACGCGCGCTTCCTTCAATTCGGGATTATCAAAAACTTTTTGAAATAAGCCAGTTTCACTGACCGCCCCTATCGGTCCGTTACCGTGCCCGTTCATTACGGGTATATTTTCAATATCATATTTCTTCATGAGTTCAACGGCTTCGGCAACTGTTTGCGATGCAGTGATCGTGATCAATTTTTTGCCGACTCTTCCGTTCACGATGTCCTTGAATGTTTTCACATCAAGAAATCCCCTTTCCATCATCCACTGATCGTTATAGATTTTAGCTACATACCTGCTTCCATGATCATGAAAAATACAAACTACCAGGTCGTCTTTTTTCAACCTGTCCTTTAATTGCATTAAACCTTGTACACAACTGCCTGCGCTGTAGCCAATAAATATGCCTTCTTCTTTTGCAATACGCCGCGCCATTATGGCTCCGTCCTTATCGGTCACCTGTTCGAAATGATCGATCACGCTCATATCGTAATTCTTCGGAACAAAGTCTTCTCCGAACCCTTCACTGATATAGGGGTGCACTTCATTCATGTCCACTTCTCCGGTTCGAAAATACTTGGTCAGGAGTGAGCCATATACATCGATCGCCCAGATCTGTATGTTCGGATTCTTTTCTTTTAGATACATACCGAGGCCGGTCACCGTGCCCCCGGTCCCAGCGGTGCAGACAACATGAGTGATCTTTCCTTCCGTTTGTTCCCATATCTCGGGGCCAGTGGTTTCATAATGTGCTAACCTGTTCGCGAGATTATCATATTGATTACATAAGTAAGAGTTCGGAATTTCTTTTTCGAGCCTGCGCGCCACAGAGTAGTAACTGCGCGGGTCATCAGGTTCTACATTCGTGGGACAAACGATCACTTCAGCACCAACGGCTTTCAGAATGTCCATTTTTTCTTTGCTCTGTTTATCTGTGGTAGTGAAAATGCATTTGTAACCTTTAACGCATGCAGCGAGAGCGAGGCCCATACCCGTGTTTCCTGAAGTGCATTCGATAATGGTGCCACCGGGCTTTAATTTTCCTTCCTGTTCTGCCACTTCCACCATCTTCAAAGCCATACGGTCTTTGATAGAGTTACCCGGATTGAAATAATCCACTTTTGCAAGCACTGTGCACGGAAGATCCTTTGTGATTTTATTAAGCCTGATCAATGGCGTATGTCCAATTGTCTCAAGAATATTGTTCAGCCACATACTCACAATTGTTTTGCGCAAAGGTACATTTTCACCCCTTAGCTTTTAACTTCGCAGCTTTGCAAGACGGTATTTTACATGTATGGGAGAGCGAATTTACTTTGACAATGCAGCAACCACGCCGCTTGATCCGCAGGTGCTGGAAGCGATGATGCCCTATTTAACCACACATTTCGGTAATCCTTCATCTATCTATAGCTATGGAAGGGAGACACGGCTTGCTGTTGAAAACGCCCGAAAAACGGTTGCGAAAATATTGGGTGCAAACCCGGGTGAAATTTTTTTTACAAGTGGGGGAACCGAGAGCAGCAATATGGCAATTTGCGCTGCGGTGCATGACCTGTGTTGTGTGCGCATCATTACATCGCCGATAGAACATCATGCAACGCTGCACACGGTTGAGCATTTGCATAAAACCGGCAAAGTTGCCCTCGATTACGTGAATGTTTTGCCGAACGGGCATATTGATCTTTCGCATCTAGAAGAATTGCTGTCGCCCTCGATGGGCAAGACATTGGTCACGCTAATGCATGCAAATAACGAGATCGGAAACATCATCGACATTCAGGCTGTTGGAAACTTGTGCAAGAAATACGGCGCGATTTTTCACAGCGATACGGTGCAAACAGTTGGCCATTTTCCGTTCAACCTTCATGCAACGCCAGTGGATTTTATAAATGGCTCGGCACATAAGTTTCATGGGCCAAAAGGTGTTGGTGTCATTTATGTGAGCGAAAAAATAAAAATCCAACCCTTTGTGCACGGGGGCAGCCAGGAACGTAATATGCGGGCAGGCACAGAAAACATCTACGGCATTGTCGGTTTTGCAAAAGCTCTAGAAATTGCAACAGCGAATTATGACCGCGAGCGGGAACATATTTCCGGTTTGAAAAAATACATGATGACGGAGTTGTCGCAACATATAAACGGCGTAAGTTTTAACGGCGACCCGGATGGTTGTAGTTTGTACACTGTATTAAGCGTGAATTTTCCAAAGACGGAAAAGAGCGAGCTAATTCTTTTCAATCTCGACATAAATAACATCTGCGCATCCGGTGGCAGCGCATGCACGAGTGGAGCGAACATGTCAAGCCACGTGATCGGCGCCATCAGCCCAAACTCTGATCTTGTTACTGTTCGTTTCTCTTTCAGCAAGAACAATACAAGGGACGAAGTCGACCGCGTGGTGAGCCAACTAAAAGAAATAATTTGATCTTGATAAAAATGAAAACCGGGGCATTCACCCCGGTTTTGCATTAAATAAAGTGCATTATAGAACGATTATTGTACCACAACTCTGAATTTTGAGGTGTAGCTTTCTCCTGTTATCAGAAGATTATAAACGCCGGCCGCAAGTTTTGAAGCATCCAGTCGCAGCGTCTCACCTGTTAACACATACTTGCCGATCAAAGCACCGTTGTTGCTCATCAATTGAACATTTAGCTTCTCGGTGTTGCCAGGTATGTTCACAACGAGGAGATCCTTTGTTGGATTTGGCGACACCGTGATCGAAGGCGCGCTGTTAAGTTCATTTTTAGAAATCGCGTCAGTTTGCGGCGCTGATAATCCCGGAGGAAGATCGTGAGCCGCCTGCCCATCCTTGATTTTTGAATTGGTACCCTGCTTTGCGCTATAACCCATACCGCGGCGCGCGAAGGCAGTCCAAATTTCGCGTGCATGAGCGGCACCGTAGAGAATTGTGTCTGCCTGCAGTATCGCGTTCCTTCCATCCAGGCAACCCGGGCTACATTTTTGCAACTTCAATCCCTGCATCACCAGTTTCATGGCAGTTGAGTTCCCGCCGGCAGAGTTAGGTTTGAAGAAAGTTTTATTGAAGCCCTCGGTTTTAATAAGGTTCCATGTCATATCCCATAAAGTACTGCACCAGAGTTCACCGGTGTAATAGATCACTTCCGGATGCGTAAGCACATTGTATTCATGAATGTCGGGGTCGGAAATAAGGCTGTCGTACGTCCATGGGTCGATAGAAAATTTCTTGCAATACGGGTATGTCCTGATTCCTCCGTAAGTGCTGTCAAGTCCGAGGGCATAGTTACCGATCGCCCTTGGCTTTACACTATCCGTGTACTTCGCCGTCGCCCAGTTGGTGGTCATCATGAGTGAAAAATAATCGCTCCAGCCTTCGCCCATTTGCTCGCCGTTGTTCAGGCATGAAACTGTAGTGGGCCCGCCGGTGAGGCGGTTAGAAATTCCGTGCGTGTACTCATGTGCAGGAATGCCATTATCAAGATCTCCGTCGATCATCGGCGTTGGAGACAATGTAGCATTCGTAGTTATATTGTTCAACAAAAAGCTTTTT
>DASQJI010000127.1:0-11170 GCA_035631175.1 Parafilimonas sp. | reverse complement strand
TCAACTGTTGGAATGTACCCATAAGCGGTCCTTACGTCGTTAGAAGTCTTCTCCGGATCAAGGTTGTCTTTCCAGTTGGCAAAATCAACAAAGCCAACAAAAGACAGGTTGACTTTTTTGCTTATCCTGTAATCAGCTTTTATCCAATGGCTGGTGTACAAAGTTTTTTTGACTGCGTATGCGTACAGAGAGTCAGGAATGGTCGCGCTAACAATCCCGGTTCTGTCAAGGCCTTCATCACTGATTTGAAAATCGTATGCAAGAGCAAATTTGTTCAATGTTAGCTGGTTTCCCAGTGCGATATAGTTCATGTGCGTGTTCGCGGCCTCGGTGAAAATGCTGTATGACCAAATCGTTTTAAGCTTGCCGCCGAACAAAGTGCCTCGCCAGTTACCAACGATCGCGAGCGGCGCCTTTGCCTCCTCCACACCGGGCGGATGGCCATACAATTCTTCAAATGATTTGGTACGCGAATTAAGCACCTGGAAAGTAAATTCATTTGACTTATTAGGCCTGTAACTTGCGCCGACGCCACTTAAAAAATTATCTGCCTGTTCAAGAATATCGGCGTACTCATAAATATCGATAGGGTTCAGATCGAATTCAATTCCACCCCAGTCTGCACAAAGCTTACCGGCACTTATGCTTACTTTAGGTGATACGTCCAGTCTTATCATTGCGATATCAGTAGCCCTGGTGATCTTGTCTACTGATTGCGGTTGTAACTCGCTTGTATAACGTTGGCGCAAACGGAAATACACTTTGTCAGTTACCTGTCCCTTTATCTCAAACCGGAATTGGTCCATGCGAAACCGGCTGCCAGTATATTCGCCATCAGTAAATTCATTGCGCAAACCATATTGCATATTGGCAATAACGTCGATATTCTTTAGGAGGTTTTGTTTTTGAATTGGTATAATAGCATTGTACCCCGTGTCAGACTCCTGCTTTTCTGTTTGCGCGAAGGCTAATGCTGGCAAAAGGCATGATGCTACAATGATACAAGTGCGAAGAAATTTTGTCATTTGGGTTTGTTTTAAAAGATTTTTTTTCGACGAACAGAATTTCTGTAATGGTATTTTTCGTGCATAAAATTAGCGTCTTACTATCAGGCTCGTTCAACACGCTGGCATTTAACGGTTAACTAAAACAAACAGGGCGCTATATTAATTTTTCATTAAGCACAGCTTTGTTCACTGTTAGTTTCACCACGACCTGGTAAAGCCACGCCGTGACGGAGACGCTGGATCCGATGTTTACGAATCGATGTGATAAGCAAGGCCGTTGGATGCAGATGAACAATGCAACAATAATTGTCGCGGTGCGATGATAAGTTAGCGTCGTAATGCATGGGCAGATGTACCAAACACTCAAGTGGCAGCACTTAAAACATGCTCCGTAAGTCAACGATCGCTTGTTTGCCCATATCCGCCTTGATGATACCACGCAGTGGCCTGGCAAGATCGAGTGTGATATAAATGATCATGGATGACAACAGCGCGAAGCCGGTTACAATGATCCAATCCCTGGCGCGAACAACCCGACTTGTAAAACCAGCAATAAAACTGCTGGCTAGTGCGAGTACAAACAACATGTACACGATAAGGTCAGGAACTCTGGTTTGTAATGTTACGTCACTCGTTGTGCCAATGTCAAACATTGCATTCAACGCCGGAATCATGTTCGTTGACGGAATGAGCATGTTAGGCTCTTTCGACTGCTGGATAGCGCGTGCCCATAAAGCAGTCGCAGCAGACGCCGCATCCTTTTTTGACTGCAGCCACGAAGCCGTATCGCCAGGATTGTAATAAGCAATTCGCGCTTCGAGATATCTTTTGAAATCGGAGCGAAACGCATCACGAACACTGTCTGAATAAAGGTCTGCACGGAGAACGGCTGTGCCAATATCGTTGGCTTCCTCTAAAACAACCATCCTCACATTGTCATACCGGTTGCCCGACATGCCGAAGGTGAATGCAAGTATAAATCCAAATAATGCGAACACCGATGTGAGCAAGGCATTTACGCCGCCGCTGGGTTCACTTTCATCTTTGCGCCAAATCTTTTTCGCAAATCTTCCGAGCGCCACCAAACCGATCATCGCAATGAACAGAAAAATACAAAGAAGAGAGGCATCGGTATTATGTATAAACGAACTGTCCATTTTGCAGTAGGTCTATCGCGCCCGTGTGATGGTCTAAAAAATCATTCAACTTGAGGTGTAATCGAAAGAGCAGTTTAACGATGACTCGGACCGTTTATATCGCAAACGAAATAGAAAATCAAAATAACGGATTAATCCACGCAATAAGGCTGAGGATTGATATTTAACAGTTAACTTGTTGGTGAACCTGATTAATAAAATTTTCAGAGATAAATTTGAGGTCAGAGCTTGTCTTGGCGACTCGGGAAATTCGTTTGAAATCAATACTATAAAACTGTTCTTCATGAAATTCATAACTGCAGCTTCCTTTTTGGCTTGTGTGCTTTTAGTGTCGTGTAAAGAAAAGGTCGAAAAGACTGAAACTGTCCCTGAAGTATCCGTTGTAGAAGCAGGTCAGAAAACGATACCAGTGTATTCGGAATATGTTGGCCAAACCTATGGGCAATCTGACGTCGAGATAAGGCCGCGTGTGGAGGGCTGGGTAAAGAGCATAAATTTCAAAGAAGGAAGCGCGGTGCAAAAAGGACAGCTGCTGTATGTGATCCAGGACGACGAATTGCGCGACCGTGAACAGGCTGCACAGGCACAACTTGCGCAGGCGAATATCATGCTTGTGAAAGCAAAGTCTGATCTCGACCGCGTTAAACCGCTCGTGGAAATGAATGCGCTCGCAAGACGCGATCTCGATGCTGCACAAGCAAGCTACGATGCGCAACAGCAGGCAGTTTATTCGGCGAAGGCGTCGTTAAACAATGCCCGAACGCAACTGAGTTATTCAAGAATTCTTGCGCCGATAACTGGTACCATCGGTGTATCGAACGTGCAGGTCGGCGATTACGTAAAAAATCTTGGTCAGCCCGCGATCAATACGATATCAGCGGTTGGCGCGATGCGTGTGCGCTTTTCTATCACTGAAAATGATTATATCAGGTTCAGCCAGCGAATGAACAAGGAAAATCTAAAGAACCTCGATGTGCAATTTATTTTGAATGATGGTTCTGTGTTTCCTGAAACCGGTAGACTCGATTTCGCTAATCGCGAAATAGATCCGCAAACAGGTTCTTTGCTGGTACAAGCCGTTGTAGAAAACAGATCCCGTTTACTGCGTCCAGGCCAGTATCTGAAAGTTCGCCTCAAAACCGACGAAATACAAAACGCTGTTCTTGTGCCGCAACAGGCGATCAACCAAATGCAAAGCGTGTATATGGCATTTGTGGTAAACGACAGCAGCAAGATCAACCCACGTCCGGTAAAAACGGGGGTTCGTGTGGGGAGCAACTGGGTGATCACTGAGGGAATAAAGCCGGGAGAAAAAGTTGCATTGGTAGGCAATGCACTTATCAAGCCCGGAATTGTTATCAAGCCCGTTTTGAATCCGTATTCTTACGATTCCACATCAGTTGAATAACCACTGCCTGCAAAAAGAAAATTATTAAATCCCTTCAAACTTATTCATGAGTGAATTCTTCATACGCCGCCCCATCTTCGCAATGGTTCTGTCCATCCTGATGGTCATACTCGGGATGATCGTATTGCGTGGCATCCCTATCTCGCAATATCCTGAGATCACTCCGCCCATGATACAGGTAAATGCATCTTATACCGGTGCAAATTCTGTGAATATGGAGCAAACCGTTGCCACGCCGATCGAGCAACAGGTGAATGGTGTGGAAAAGATGATCTACATGCGTTCGGTGAATGCGAATGACGGAACTACACGGCTTGAAGTTTCATTCGATGTAGGAACAAACCTCGACAATGCGAACATGCTAACACAAAATCGCGTTGCGCAAGCAAGCCCGTTTCTTCCTCCGGAAGTGACGGCGCTCGGGGTAACGACAAAGAAGTCGCTGACATTTCCGCTGATGCTTGTCTCCCTTTCATCTCCCCATAATACTTACGACTCAAAATTTCTGAACAATTATGGATTCATAAACGTCGTGGATGAACTAAAGCGTATCACCGGCGTAGGTGATGTGTTCGTATTTGGTGGATCAGAATATGCGATGCGCGTGTGGGTAAAGCCCGACCTGCTTGCAAAATATGATCTCACAGTCCAGGATGTGATCAACTCGCTAAAAGCGCAAAACGTTATTAAACCCGGCGGAAGTTTGGGCGGAGAACCTGCTGCTGCCGGAACTCAAAATACTTACACTGCAATTCTTCAGTCGCGGTTGATCACCGAAAAGCAATTCAGCGATATCATTCTTAAATCAAATGCAAATGGCGCGCAAGTTCGCATGAGTGACGTAGCCCGACTTGAACTGGGAACGGAAAACTACACCATGAGCAGCCGGATCAATAGCTCAGCAGCTTCCACGATTGCGATCTACCAGATCCCGGGCTCAAATGCGCTCGCTGTTGCCGATGCAATAAGAGCGAAGATGGCGGAATTGCAGGGGAGATTTCCACCTGACATGAAAATGGATTTCGCGCTGGACACCACACTCGCTGTAACAGCAGGAATTGATGAAATTATGCACACGCTTCTTGAAGCGGTTATCCTGGTAATTTTCGTGGTGTTTATTTTCCTGCAGGACTGGAGAGCCACGTTGATCCCATTGCTTACGGTTCCTGTTTCCCTCATCGGAACTTTCATGGTCTTTCCCCTTCTCGGGTTTTCAGTAAATGTTCTTTCTCTTCTTGGATTAGTGCTCGCCATCGGCTTAGTGGTCGATGACGCCATTGTGGTGGTGGAAGCGGTGATGCATAACATTGAACATGGGATGACGCCCACAGAAGCAACAAGGAAAGCTATGAAAGAAGTTGGCGGACCTGTGGTTGCGATCGCTGTTATTCTTTCCGCCGTGTTTGTTCCCGTCGCATTCACTGGAGGAATTACCGGAAGATTGTATCAGCAGTTTGCTATCACCATTGCCATCTCGGTGTGTTTCTCGGCGTTCAATGCGCTTACATTGAGCCCGGCGCTCGCAGCTTTGTTGTTAAAACCAAAGAAAGATCAGAAAGGATGGCTTGCAAGGTTCTTTGCTGCATTCAACCGCAAGTTCGACCAGTTCACGAATGGCTATGTAAAGGTGGCCGGCTTCTTTGCGCGGAAACTTATCATTTCTCTCATTATCCTCGGCGGGATCGTTGCTCTAACAGTGGGGCTTGGGATGAAAATTCCGACGGGATTTGTTCCGGAAGAAGACCAGGGATATTTCATCATTAGTACGCTGCTCCCTGATGCGGCATCACTTGAACGTACCGATGGCGTAACAAAAAAGATTGAAGGAATTCTGAAAAGTATTCCGGAAATAGATCTATATACAACTATCAATGGAAATAATCTTTTAAACAATACAGTAGCGCCTAATGCGGCTACTTTCTTTATCACGTTGAAACCATGGGAGGAACGTCATAAGACAGCGCTTGATGTAGTTGCAGAGGTAAATGCACTTTGCATGAAAAATATTTCAGAAGCTACGGTGATAGCAGTAGGTCCGCCCCCGATCCTTGGATTGGGAAATGGCGCCGGCTTTACGATGATGCTGCAGGACCGCGCGGGCAATTCTCCGCAATACCTCGCACAACAGGCTCAGCGCTTTGTAGCAGAAGCCAGCAAACGCCCCGAAATTGGAAAAGTTTATACACTATATCGCGCCAACGTTCCGCAGAAAAGTATCCAGATAGATAAAGAAAAGGTAGATAAGCTTGGTTTAAATCTTGACAATGTAAACAGCACGATCTCGACCATGCTCGGCGGATCATTTGTAAATAACTTCAACCAGTTTGGCAGGCAATACAAAACTTATGTAATGGCGGATGCTGATTACCGCATGCGACCGGAGGACCTTCAGCAATTCTATGTTCGAAATGCCACGGGTGACATGGTTCCGGTGGGCACTGTATCACAAGTGTCGGACACCAGCGGGCCACAGTATACAAATCACTTCAACATTTATCGGGCAGCAGAGATCAATGGAGTTGCGGCGCAAGGTTACAGTTCTTCGCAAGCATCAGCGGCGTTGAAAGAAGTTGCAGCGAAAGTTCTGCCGGCAAACATGAGCTACCAATGGAGTAACATGTCGTACCAGGAAGAAGCTGCAGCGGGAACCGGAGGAAAAGCATTTTTGATGGCGCTCCTTTTTGTATTCCTGATCCTTGCAGCACAATATGAAAGCTGGAAACTTCCTTTCAGTGTGCTAATGGGAACACCATGGGCGGTAATGGGTGCATTTTTAGGATTGGCTATAGCCGGAATTTTCTCTCTTAGTTATGTGAACAATATATTTTCTCAAATCGGGCTGGTGATGCTGATTGGATTGAATGCGAAAAATGCGATCCTGATCATTGAGTTTGCAAAAATGAAACGGGATGCCGGTGAAGACACACTTCCTGCTGCCATCGACGGTGCGAAACTTCGCTTCCGCCCGATATTGATGACTTCGTTCGCATTCATTCTCGGTGTGGTGCCGCTGCTTACGGCAAGTGGCGCCGGCGCTGAAGGAAGAAAGGTGATGGGAATGGCCGTGTTTGCCGGCATGCTCACTGCAACTATCATCGGTGTGTTGTTGATCCCGGCATTCTATGTTTTGATTGAAGGAAAGAAAAAGAAAGCCGCAGCGAAGGAAATTGATTTAGTAAAAACAATACCTGTAAAGGATGAAACCAAAACAACTATTTAATCTACTTCTTGTTTGCCTGGTTCTGTTTACAGGTTGTTTGGTCGGTAAACAATATACGCAACCGCCGGAACCAACAGGAATCTCGTACAGGGAAAATGTCACGACTGACACATCTCAGCTAATCACGTGGTTTGATCTTTACCAGGATACAGCATTGCGGACGATGATAAGAACTACATTGGATAGCAACCGGGACCTGATGACTGCAGCAGCAAGAATAGAAGAGGCGAGATTTCAAACGGCGGTCATAAAAGCGAATCTGTATCCACAGTTTGGATATTCGGCCCAGGCAGGCGGAGGCCAGTCCGGTACCGAAGCACAGAAAACCGGAAGTGGGGTTGATGGTGGGCTGTTTAATGTTTTTGGTGCGCTGAGTTGGGAGCTTGATGTGTGGGGAAAGGTAAGGCACGCTAACCGCGCTGCTGTTGCAGAGTATTTGGCAACGGTCCAAAACCGTAACGCGCTTGAGGTAAGCCTCGTTGCAGAAACAGCATCAGAATATTTTTTGCTAAGAGATCTTGACAATCGTCTTGCTATCGCGCAACAAACATTAACCAGCAGGCAACAATATACACAGATCATCACCGACAGGTTTAATAAAGGTTACGTGCCTGAACTCGACAAGTTGCAAGCGATCCAACAGGAGGCTATAGCGGCCGCGTCAATCCCCGCATTAGAAAGACAGATCGTCCAAACCGAAAATTCTATCAGGCTGTTGATGGGGATGGGGCCCGGAACAGTATCAAGAGGATATTCAAATTTTGAACAAACACTTTCCCCAGATATTCCTGTAGGACTTCCGTCCCAATTGCTGCAAAGAAGGCCGGATATCATGTCCGCCGAAAAATCTCTCGAATCGCAATTTGAACAAATTGGCGTTGCTCAAGCCAATCGGTTTCCAAGCATCAGTTTAACCGGTATCCTTGGATTTGCAGCCCCTGAACTGACCACTTTCATTTCGAACAAGGGTTTTGTCGCGAACGGATTCGGCAGCATAGCCGGACCGATCTTCAATTTTAATCAAAGAAAAAACATTGTGGAATCGGAACGCAAGAGATTTGAGCAGGTCTATTATCAATACCAGCAAACAGTATTGCTCGCATTCGGCGATGTGGACAATGCGCTTACTAACTACCGAACTTACACGGAAGAACTCGCACAGCGAACCATTGAAGTAAACGCTGCCTCCAAATCGTTGCAACTTTCGCAAGCGCGATATGATAACGGTTACACGTCATATCTTGAAGTGATCATAATGCAAAACAATTTATTCGACGCGCAGTTTCAACAGTCAGAAGCATTGCAGGGCAAGCTCAATTCAACTGTGCTTTTGTACAAGTCGCTGGGCGGCGGATGGTGATAATTTACACTGAGATCAACTTAAATTCCTGGTCCGACGGCATTTCGCGGGAAGTTCAAAACAAAGTCTGTCGTCGACGAATGACATGTCTGTGACCCATGAAGAAAATTTGGTCTGAATCTTGCTCTACACTCATCAAATCCATATACTATAAGAAATATAACAACCCGATGCAAATCGGGTTTTTTGTTTTTCTCACATGTCCGAAAATTGCATTGTGAAATGATCAGATTGTGAAATGATCAGGATCAGACTGGCAGGTCATTGTTTCTGGATGATATGCGTGTCTATTGCCCCGAGCTTCAGGTCGGGGTAACAGGCAGAAAGTTTGTACGGGCTTTAGCCCAATAAAAATAATTTTTTGATTCGATCAACAAGCTTCACACTGAAAAATAATTTCGGCTAAATCCGGGTACTTACATGCGCAATTGAGCATTGAAAATTGGAACTACCAAGAGAGACCTGCTCAAGGCAAGCACCCGATTTTAAGCTGTTCGGAAAGTTCTATCAGTTAGAAATAAAAAAAATCCAGGCTGGTGATGAACAAGATTTTTGGAACACGAAGGCCACGACGGACCACAACGGCCACAACGTTTGACTGCACACCCCGACTAACCCACCGCACTTGTTCCGCATAACAGTGCGATTCGTGTTCCTGTGCTGTCGCCAGTAAATGAACATTGAAAATTTGAGCATTGAAAATTCGAACTCCCAGGAAAGACCTGCTCAATCTGCTCTGGAATTCTTGTAAAGAGATCAGAAGTTGCTTCATGATGTACATTTTTAAGATATCACTGTCCCTCCATATTGCATGAACTAAAGTCAGCAGGTTCCCGCCTTCGCGGGAAAGACGTGCCATCCCGTTCATGAAATTTGGACATTATTTTACTGCAAGGATCGCGATCATCTGACTCAACTTTAATAGCACAATACGTTCGCTGCTAATAATTTGAATTTTGCATTCTGGTGTTGGAAAGATTAGCCCACAGTACTTCAAGCAGGTAATTGCCGGTTGGATCATCAGACCTGGAGTCGATGTACATCAACGAAACTTTTTCTGTCTTCTTATTTGTTGATTTGGTTTTCGTATAGTCGTATCCGAATCCAACCATTTTATCGCCGGATATTTTTATTTCTTTTTCGTACGCCCAATCTGTCTTAATCACATTCCGCAGAGAATTGTAATTCGTGATCATCTCCTGGTATTGGCTTTTCGGATACATGGTGCTCAAATAAGCCTTGTATAATTTATTGTCGGCAAACTCAAGTTGAAACAATGTGTTGCGCCCATTAAAGCAAGTTTGCTGATCAGGTTTGTACGAAAGGATCTCTTTTACAATAGAGTCACCCTTGCTGCCTTTATATGCAGGTAGTTTGGTAACCTCCGTGTTTACCAGCGTTGCTTTATAATTATCACCTATGTACGACAGAACGTCTGGTTTCGTCATGCCCGCTTTGATATTAAAGAGTTTTTCGAATTGACACGTGAGAGTATCCTGCGCGCTGAGGAACATACTATTGCCGAAGATCAAAAAGCAGAGTAAAGTCAATTTATTCATGTTCTTTGTTTTTTGATATGATTTCAGATCATGCATTGCGTCGCAAAATTATTTCATCAATCCTTCTTCTTTCAATTTCTTTTTGATGACACGCGTTATGTCGTCCACCATATTTTCTGTTCTTGAAGGATTGACCGTTGAAGTAACGCCAGACCACAGCAATTTATTCGAAGACACCGAGTAAATATTTGTTTCTATATAATAAACCTTATTGGCCGAATAGTAGCCGCTGTTATTATAGTCGGGATATGCAAGCCAGTAGTAACCATACCATCCGCCATAACTATTGCCCGGTACATTGTCAGCATTTTTTTCAACGTTTGCAAGACGCATTACCACCGCACCATCAAATCCGTTTTGCCTTAGTCTTTCCGCAATTTCTTTTTCATTTTCTTTGGAATCGCCCGGTTGCAAAACATTATAGGAAGCGACTCCCCTTCCACCCGATTGTTCCACTAAGCGATCTTCGACCATTTTGCGCGTTGATGCATCTTTTACCAAAGCAACAAATAATATTTTTTGAAATGGCGATACCGTCGAGGAACTGACCGAGGGATCGGTCCACGTTTTTTCAATTTTGGTTGTGGGACCGCATGCAGCAAATAGGATTAAACTCGCCAGCATAAGTATCCGCATCTGATCCGGGTTTATTTAGAAAGTATTAAGATGTTATGGAATTGGTTTTTTAAAAGCTCAGCAATGCGCAAACTTTCTCAGATTTGTGCGCGCTGTTCACTAAAATGCAAAACCGACATGTATCAGATAGCGGTATCCGACGCTCCATGTGCCTATGGTACCATCAGCTTTGAACTCTTTGTCGGCAAATACGTAATTCATGCCGGGAAATTTTTGAGTTAGCAATTGTTCGATGGCGTCCTGCAGTTGTTGTTTGTTGTCTGCGGCAAGGTCTTGATCGATCGTCGTTTTCAGTTTATAATCTGCAACGCCGGGTCCAACTAAAACAAGGTCGAGCGTTAGCCGCTTCCAGAAAACAAACTGGTACCCTAATTCGAATCCAAATGTTTGAATGTCAAACTTTGTATTCGTCGTTACAAGTTCATTGTTCCCGTTTTCATGGTTCAGCGTCCAGCTATTATCCCGGTCGAAATGATTATAGGAATAAAACGGCCCAATATAAATGCCGTGCGGAGCTGCATACTTATTTTCTTTTTGAAGATAGAAACGATAGTCGATCGACAGATTATATCCGGAGTTTTTGGTGTCTTTATTCAGATGAAAACTGTCGGTATTGATTGTGACGAGCTTTGGAAGTGACGCGCGGCCAACATTTATTGAAATACTTTGGTTGTCATTAATAACGCGTTCGTATCCAAGCACCACATACCGGTCAAACCCAAATAATAACGGGTTTGAGATATTGTATCGAATAACATTTTTGTATTGTTTGTCCTTACTGTTATCCTGCCCGTACACACCGGCAAGATTCAGGATAAAGGCG
>DASQJI010000126.1:0-7025 GCA_035631175.1 Parafilimonas sp. | reverse complement strand
TCAAATAGCCGCTCTCAACTCATTGAAATACGCACCAACAAACTGATCCTCGATGCATACAATGCGAATCCAACGAGCATGAAAGCGGCCATTGAAAATTTTGCAAGAATGCATGAAAAGAATAAAGTGCTGATCCTTGGCGGCATGATGGAATTGGGTGCGGGGAGTGTTGAGGAACATAGGGCGATCATTGAACTCATCGGCCGATATCGCTGGAATTCTGTTGTGCTTGTCGGCGGCGACTTTAAAGCAATCAATAATTCTTACATGTATTTCGAAACAGCCGACGCCTGTTTGGAATGGGTTCGGAAGCAAAATTTTCACGACAGCTACTTTCTCATCAAAGGGTCCCGAAGCATACAACTGGAAAAAGTGGTGAATGGTTTCAAAAATTAAAAATCGATGTGCATACCTTGCACACAAATTGATCGGAAATAATTAATGTCATCGAACACACCGTCATACTTGTGGAGCGTTATTACGAACCGCTGCCCGCGATGCAGAAGAGGTGACATTTTTGAATATCATAACGCATACGCATTGCGGAAAGGCCGGTATATGAAGATGCACGATCATTGCCCGTTGTGCGGACAGGCGACGGATATTGAAGTCGGTTTTTATTACGGGACCGGATACGTGAGTTATTTCCTGACGGTCTTCTTATCTGTCCTGAGTTTTGCTTTATGGTGGTTGCTGATCGGTATTTCGGTATATGATAACCGCGTCTTTTATTGGCTGGCCATTAACTCCGTAGTGCTCCTTGCTACGCAGCCCTTGTTGATGCGTTTTTCGCGAACCCTATGGTTGAGTTGGTTTGTAAAATACGATCCGAACTGGGAAAGCGAAAGGGCAAAAGATCCTGAACGAATCATAAAAGAGGAGATGGGCAATTGGTGACTGGAAATGAATTACTCGAGGGCAAACTTGTTCTCTCCTTCTTTCAAATCATATTCGCTTCCTTTCCACAAAAATTTTCCGGTTATTTCTTGCGGCAATTGGATATTTATACTCCAATTTCCATTTTTCAATTCGTATGACGCACTCACATTTCCTTTGGGATGTGGAATGCTGCCTGATACTTTTGTGAGTGCTCCTAAATGAGGTTCAATTTTTACTTTTGAAAATCCCGGCGCATCCGTATCGATGCCAAGGACGATCCTGTATAATTCTATGTTGGGACTGCTTCCCCAGGCGTGGCAATCAGATCTGGCGCGATTGATATCATCGATTTCTGCCCAGGTTGTCAATCCCATCGCGAGGTTTTGTTTCCAGATGCCAAGCCAATTGAGGTATTGATCGCCAAATCCTGCTTTTGTGAGGGCCTGGTATAAATAATATCGAAAATAAACCGACGCTGGTGCCAATGAAGTATCGCTAAGTAATTTTTGTCCGAGCACATGAACATCATCGCGGTTTATGACTCCGGTTAAAATCGCCAATGCGTTAGCATGCTGCGAAAAGAATTTTTTCTCCTTGGTATCGCTAAGCAACTTTCTGTTATCGTCCCAATAATTTGCATAAATACTTTTTTTAAGTTGAACAATTGCGGAGTCATACATTTCGGCATAGATGTTCATCCCACTATTTCTTTCCAAATCTTCCGCTGCCTCATAAGCCATGAGTAATTGCAGGTCCAGCAACGACGAATAACCATTCTTATCAATTGGCGCGATGCCGCCATCCCATTTTTCCACCCAATCGGTAAATATCCAGTAAGGAACCCGGTGCAAACTTCCATCCTTCGTTTGAAGATTGTGAAAGAACGATAGCACTTGCCGGGAAATGCGCAATTGGTTCCTTATAAAATTGCTATCTCCTCTATACATCCAATAATCATGTAACATGCTTATCCATATCAGGGAGAATGTTGGGATCTCCTGGTGGCTGCGCGTTGGGAAGCGGCTTTCTGTGATGCCCTCAGCGAGCATAGAGTTTGCGATCTGTTCTATCGCATTTCGCATCAGCCTGTCATCCCCGGAATTGTACAGGGAAACCATAGCCTGTATGCGTGTGTCGCCCACGTATTGGAGTTGCTCGTAAAACGGACAATCCGTATACGTCTCGTGTGCATCAAGTCGCGCAGTACGCCATCCCGTTTCCAAAATTTTATGTAAGGTATCATTACCGCTTTCAAACCTTGCGTTCATTGTAAATGGATAGCCGGTATATAAACCGTAGATGTCTTGCACCAAAAGAGGTTCGTCGTGCGTAGTAATATCCAAAGCGACATAACGGTAGCAGCGCCATGCAAGCGCGGTGAACGACTGATGCTCTTTGCCATTTGAAATAACTTCATCTTTCAAACCAACCATACGCTTTCCTTCCACTTCATTCCTGTTCCCTTTTTGATTTTGAGCGCGCCAATTTTTGCTGTCGCCTTCATTTATGAACAATGCTTCGGCATATGTCAGCGATACATCCGCTTTTTTTCCTTTGCCAAACTTCAGTACGGGGAATGCAGTTGTAAGAAACGACTGGTCGAACAAGATGTGCACTGTTGCATGCGCCGGAATGGTAACCGCATGATCGCCCTGCAAAAAATTTTCACCAATGTTCGTTCCGGTTTGCATACGGATCTTTTCCAATCGTTGTGTCGTTATTTCCATCATTGGGATGGAACGCGGGACCAGCATCCAGCCGGTGCTGAAATCGAAAGCCATTTTCGGGACGCCTCGAAAGATGCTTTCTGCGTTTTTCCAGGTGTTATCGTCGAGATCTGATTCCTCCCAACCCGATGGCCACAGATTCATGTCTACTTTTTCACCCGGACCGGCAGCGTAATAAGTGTACGTGAGTTGTGGTTGTAAAGCGCTGTACGCACTATTCTGTATACACTTCCAGCTTGTGTCTGTATTTGCGATGTACTCTGTTGATGAGTTTCCTTGTAAAATAAAAGCGGTTTGATAAGAGATCTGCCACTCCGCTCTCTCTTCGCCAAAATTCCACACAACGGCGGCTAAAACGTTTTCACCTTCGGTTAAGTATGGCGCAATATCAACAGTTTCAAAGTTCCAGTGGTAGAGATCTCCCTTCGCCGGCCCAAACGATGCCATCTGACCATTCACAAATAATTTATAGCGGTTATCTGCTGAAACATGAATAATAAATTGCGACGGTTTTTCACGCAGTGAAATTTTTTTTCTGAAATGATAAACGCCGTAATCATGCGGTTTGCAACCGGGCACATCTATCCAGTATGCATTCCATGTTTTTGAAAGAATATCGGGGCTGATATTTTGTGAGAATGCGTGTTGGAAAATCAGGATAAGTGCCGCCAGAGAAATGATCTTTCGCATGAACAAAATTTTCCTGAAGATAAATCATATTAAAAAGTTGGTGCGGGAACCCATGTCGCCAAACTTCCTTTGGCGAACATTTTGTTACTTTTATAAAAACACTTGTTCATGAGTCTTTCATTGTATAAGCAAAAACGTTCGTTCAACAAAACACCGGAACCGGAAGGAGGGAGATCAGCATCAAAAAACGAACTTGTGTTTGTCGTACAAAAGCATGATGCTTCGCGGTTGCACTATGATTTCCGGCTCGAAATGGAAGGCGTGCTCAAGAGTTGGGCAGTTCCGAAAGGGCCCTCTCTTGATCCGACCGAGAAGCGCCTTGCGATGATGGTGGAAGATCATCCTTTCGATTACCGCACATTTGAAGGAATTATTCCTAAAGGCAATTATGGAGCCGGAACGGTGATGGTTTGGGATGAAGGCACCTATGAACCCTTGCACGATCCGTCGACCAGTAAAAAAGAAAACGAAAAAAAGTTATTGCACGAATTACATGCCGGCAGCCTGAAGATCGTGATGCACGGCAAGAAGCTAAAGGGCGAATTTGCGTTGGTGAAAATAAAGAACAGCGAAGATAATGCGTGGTTATTGATCAAGCATCGCGACAAATACGCTACGACCGACGATGTGACGAAAAAAGATAAATCAGTTGTTTCAAAACGAAGCCTCGAGCAAATTGAAAAGGCGGGCGATAGAATTTGGAAAAGCAACCGGAGTAGCTCAAACGGCAAAAGCACTTCAAAGACACCTGCAAAAAAGGTCGAAAAAAAAAAGATCCGTCCCGAGGAAAACGAGCAAATAAGCGAGCTATTAAAAAAGGGTAAACGGGCACCCTTCCCACACGACGTGAGGCCAATGCTGGCTTCGCTTGCTGATGAACCGTTTGATGATCCCGAATGGTTATTTGAAATCAAATGGGATGGTTATCGCGGCATAAGCTATCTCAACAAAGGGAAGGTTGAGATCCAATCCAGGAAAAATCTTTCGTTCACTCAAAAATTCAGTGCCGTCGCAGATGCTTTGAAGGAATGGGACATCGATGCTGTTATTGACGGGGAAATTGTTGCGATGACTGATGACGGCATCGCAAGTTTTCAGCGGCTTCAGAACTATGCTAACAACGGGAGTGCAGCGCAACTCGAATATCACGTCTTCGATATTCTTTGGCTCAATGGAAAAGATCTCACTTGCCTGCCGTTGATCGAGCGAAAATTCATTTTGCAAAAGCTTGTGCCTGGAGATAGCGGCATCATTCGTTACAGTGATCACATCGAAGAAAACGGAAGAGATTTCTTTCGGCTCGCGACCGCGAAAGGTTTGGAAGGGATCATGGCAAAAAGAGCCGACAGCGTTTACACAACAAACTTTAGGACCAGGCAATGGTTGAAGCTGAAGAATAATAAGATCCTGGAGGCAATTATCTGCGGCTTTACTGAGGGCCGAAAAAGCCGCAAATATTTTGGCGCCGTAATACTTGGAAAATATGAAGGAAACAAGCTAATTTATATCGGCCACAGCGGGACAGGCTTTACCGACAAGTCGTTGAAGGAATTAGATAAGAAACTTCAACCACTTGTGACCGATAAAATGCCTTTCGACAAAAAACCAAAAACAAACATGCCGGTAACATGGGTTCAGCCAAAACTGGTGTGCGAAGTAAAATACGGTGAAATAACTGATGAAGGTATTTTACGGCACCCGGTGTTTATGGGATTGAGAGAAGACAAAGAGGCTAAAGATGAAATGAATGTTGAAGTGGTGGATGCTGATGAAAGGAATGTCTCGAAGGGAAGACCTCGATCGTCAACCGTGAGAGCAGAAACGTCAAAGGCAAACTCGGATGCGCCTAAGAAACCAGCAACCAAAGGCGCAATTTCGATAAACGATAAAACTGAACATAAGGCTGCTGGAAATAATAAAAAGAAAACCACCGGCAAGAATGACCTATTAGCTCGCGGATCAAAGGAGGAGCTCATAAACATACAAGGGCACGAAATAAAATTTACGAACCTCGACAAAGTTTACTGGCCGGTGGAGAAGATCACGAAGCGCGACATGCTGAATTACTATTACCAGGTAATGCCATATATTCTCCCATACATGAAAGACCGGCCCCAGTCGCTGAACCGTCACCCGAATGGGATAAATGGACCGAGTTTTTATCAAAAAAATGTTGGTGGAAAAGTTGCCGACTGGATCACGACATATGACTATCAAAGCGACAGCAGCGGCGACAAGAAATTTTTGGTTTGCTCCGATGAGGCTACGCTTATGTATATGGCTTCATTAGGCTGTATTGAAATGAACCCGTGGCATAGCCGCATTCAATCACCGGAGAATCCAGATTGGTGTGTGATCGATCTTGATCCCGACGATAATTCCTTCAACCAGGTTATAGAAGCTGCGCAGGCTGTTAAGAAGATTTTGGACGCCATCGATGTTACTTCTTATCCGAAAACATCGGGCTCTACCGGCATGCACATATACATTCCACTCGGCGCCAAATATTCATACGATCAAAGCAGGATGCTCGCAGAGATCATCGTAAACATTGTCTACCACGAGATCCCATCTTTCAGCAGTTTAGAAAGAAATCCTTCGAAACGAAAGGGCAAGATCTATCTCGATTTTTTGCAAAACCGGTCAATCCAAACCATCGCTGCGCCGTATTCACTACGGCCGAAACCAGGCGCAACAGTTTCCACTCCTTTGAATTGGGATGAAGTGAAGAAGGGATTAACCGTTAAGCAGTTCAACATACACACCATTCTTGATCGTCTTAAAAATGTAGGAGATATTTTTGAGCCTGTGCTCGGCAAAGGAATTGATCTGTTGAAGACCTTAAAAAAAGTCAATAGCTTGAGGTAAGATCATTTGTTACCCTTTCTTTTCAGCAATTTCTGTGAGTCCCGTCACCAATGTATCCAAATCTTGTAAGGTTGTATAGACATGAGGCGTTACCCGGACACAACTGATGTTTTCCCAAACAATACCAACGGTATGAATTTTATATTTGTTGAACAGCGCAGATTCGAGCTCAGCCGGTGTGATTCCATCGACACTAACACCGCAGATGGCACACGAGTACTGCGGTTTAAGCGACGTGCTTAGTTTGATACCGGGAACATTTTGCACTTTTTCTGCCCAGTAATTTTTCAGGTATCGTATGCGGTCTTCCTTTCTCTTTGCACCGATGGCATTATGAAAATTCAATGCTTCACCAATCCCCTGCTCTATCGGAAAGCTACGGGTGCCAAGAGTTTCAAACTTCCTAATGTCGGCACTATGCGGCTTATCGTTGCATACAAGCGGCCAGATGCCCGCAATTTTTTCTTTCTTTATCCAAAGCATTCCGCTTCCAATTGGAGCACTCAGAAATTTATGTAGACTCGTTCCAAAATAATCGCATTGAAGATCGGGAATTTTGAAGTCCATCAACCCAAAAGCATGCGCACTGTCGCAGATAACTTCAATTCCTTTTGCGTGCGCCATCGAGGCAATTTTCTCCACAGGCATTAGTTGGCCAACCCAGTTGATCATGTGTGTAACATGGACCACCTTCGTCTTGGGCGTGATAGCGCTCGCATATGCATCAACAATGACCTGGTCATTTTCAATCGGAAAATCAAAACTGATCTGTTTATACTGTATGCCGTCGCGCAAGGCTCTTTGTTTCCATGCGTTGATCATGTTCGGATAATCCTGCTTTGTGCCGATCACTTCATCGCC
>DASQJI010000125.1:0-10004 GCA_035631175.1 Parafilimonas sp. | reverse complement strand
TGCCATTACAAGGATCGCATTGTTAAGCATTCTTCTGTCAATGCCACTTGCTGTTCGCGGGAACACGACGCTGGCAATGATCTGGGGAACGATCAACATCATTTGCCCGAGTTTTGAAACCTGTATATAGTTGCCCAGGTCAGCATCAGTACAAACAGGGCTGCTGTTTACAAAGAAATAATCTATACGATACACCATGAAGAATATCACATTTGCTGCAAGGGCAGTGATGGAGTATCTGAAAAACTGAAACAAATGCTTTTTACCCGGAAACCCGAATGACCCTAACTTCCGGTTTTGGATGATGAAAGAAAAATACGCCAGTAGACCGGCGACAAAAAAGGTAGCAAAGTATAAGTATATCACCCGTTGAATTTCTGCCGGCGTTGTGGACTCATTTTTTCCCGGGATCACCAGCACGAAAACCAAGTTCACAATGCCCAGAAGAAAGTTAGGCATGAAATAGTTTTCCGTGGTATAATACATCGAGGTCGCATATGTTGCGAGCGACTGCCCGCTGACATATAAAAAGCCATAAATGCAATACGGTAACACAAGTGCCGGATCCGGATGTAAAACGAAGTATCCATATATGAGGCCGATCGTAACGATCCCTGCAGCCCCGCTCCATAAACCCATTACGGTGATAAGTTTGTTTCGTTCAATAATGTTTGCTGAAGCAAAATAAGTCACTCCTGATTCAACGCCGAGACTCAAGGCCACCTGCATGAACGATAAGATAATAGAAATAAAATACAGCATGCCGGTTTCGGCTGCCTGCAGGTAACGAGAAAGAAAAATATTTACGAGTAAAAGAGAGAAGAAATAAAAACCCCGCCATATGATGCTTTGTGCAAATGACTTTTTTAGATCCATTACAGTTTTAAGTAGGTTATTTCAAACTGTTAACGATGGCAACAAATTCTTCCGCTACGAGCGAAGCCCCGCCAACAAGGCCGCCGTCAACATCAGGCTGTTCAAATAATTCTTTTGCATTAGAGCCTTTTACACTGCCGCCGTATAAGACGGTGATCGAATCTGCAACGGCTTTGCCGAATTTATCAGCGAGCACAGAACGCAGGTACGCATGCATTTCCTGTGCTTGCAGACTTGTTGCGGTTTTACCGGTGCCGATCGCCCAAATAGGTTCATATGCTATAACTATTTTTTTAAGGTCATCCGCGGAAAAATGAAACAACGATTCCTCAAGCTGCTTTGCAACAAATTCATTTTGCGTTTGGGCTTCGCGAATATTCAACGGTTCTCCGCAGCAAAAGATCGGTGTGATCTTATGTGCAAGGCAGATATTTAATTTTTCGGCCAGGAACTGGTTGCTTTCCTGGAAATACTGCCTTCGCTCAGAATGGCCCAACACGACGTACGGGATATTTATCGAACGAAGCATCTCAACAGAGACCTCACCGGTGTACGCACCGGACAATTTGCTGTAACAATTCTGCGCAGCGACGAAAATGCTGGGCATGCTGTCAACTATTTTTTGCGCCGGTAATAAATATGGAAACGGCACGGCGAAAACTACTTGCTGGTCTTCAGTTAAAATGGGTAGCTGCGACAGCACGGTGTGGAGTAACATTTCGGCCTTATCGATCGTAAGATTCATTTTCCAGTTAGCGGCTGCGATTTGTTTTCTCATGTTATGTTTGCTGGTTTAATTTGTTCGTGATGAAACTGCGCGGCGCCGGGTTCCCTTCGCCTTTTTTAAATCAAGTTCAAAAATATACCTTAACACAGAAACCTCTTCTTCTGTTAACTCTTTGCCTTTTAATTTTTGCCAGTTGTTCATGTCGATAAGTGCTTTTTCTAATTCATATGGGGTCGGTGTTTGAAATCCCCAGTTAAAATTTCGTATATGCCGTGGCGGAAAACCCTCACCAAAAAGGCTGCAGCAGACGCCGATCACAGAGCCGGTGTTGATCGAAGTGTTTATGGCAGTACGCGAGTAATCGCCCATGATCACACCGCATTTTGCACCGATGCTTACATATTCGCCGGATCGATTGTGCCAAACATTCACTTGTCCCGCCGTATTTTTAATATTGCTGTTGCTTGTCCCTGCTCCTAAATTGCACCACGAACCAATTACCGAATCTCCCAGGTAACCATCGTGGGCTTTATTGCTGAACGACTGCATGACGCTATTCTTTATTTCGCCGCCGGCAATACAGTAAGGCCCAATCGTGGTGGCACCATATAACCTTGCTCCCATTTTTACCACGGCACCTTCGCAAATCGCAACGGGGCCGCGGATCATTGTCCCCTCCATTACAACTGCGTTCTTGCCAATATACACAGGACCGGTCGATCCATTAATAATGCAATGTTCTACCACTGCGCCTTCCTCGGCGATAATGTTTTCCGGTTGAACAATTTGATTTGTAGTAGAAATCGGTTGCGAAGTAAGCCGCGAAAAGATCAATAAAAAATCTTTCCTCAATTGTTCGTCATTCCACTGAAATATCTGCCACGGAAACTGAAGCCGCCGTGCGTTCTCCACGCTCGTCAGCTTTGAAAAAAATTTTTCGGGTTGCCGGTAATCGAACTCCCCAGCTTCGCAGGTGATCCTGCCGGCGATAAAACCATGCTCATCTTCCAGCGCCTCTCCGGTCTGCAATGAAAGTATTTGGGCACGCAGAGAAGGTTCGTCCCACAACGATGCGTCGATCCATAAGTATTCGTCCTGCGGAATCTGGTCATACAGGCGCATGAGATATCCCTCAGTTTGAACAAACACGGGCAATCCACTGATCATCTCCCAGCGCTCTTTGGCTGAAAAAATTCCGCATCTCAACGCCGAAACCGCTCGGATCTCTGTAAGTGGGTATAAATTTTGCCGTTCGTTCGTATCAAATAAGATGATTACCATAAGTTATAAAGGTATTGTGAGAAAGATACGGAAGCGAAAATATTAAGTTTCCGTTTCTTTGGATACCGTGTTGTTATAGCAATAAAGCAGCCGTTCATGCACAGAAAATATTTTTTAGACATTTTTTTTGTTTTGTTGTTTTGCCTTCTGTCTGTTCGTTGCTCGTGGGTAAGCCCGCATAATGCGAATATACCGAAGCAAGATCCCTCTCTGCATGCGACCGACTTTCATTTTGATTCCCTTTCACCCCAACAGAAAGATTATTACAGAAATGCGATCAGCGCATTCTATGAAACGAACCTTGCATCAAAGGGATTTAACGGCGCTATTCTTGTCGCTAAGAACGGCCAGGTGCTTTTTGAACAATACAAAGGGTATGGCAACTTTGTCACCAAGGACACCCTAACAGAACACACTCCTTTTCATCTTGCTTCCATCTCCAAAACATTTACCGGTATGGCTGTACTGAAATTATGGGAAGATGGAAAGCTTTCGCTCGACGATTCCCTGCAAAAATATTTTCCTCAATTCCCTTACCGCGGCGTCACGATAAGGACGTTGTTATCGCATCGCAGCGGCCTACCAAATTATTTATACTTCATGGACAGTCTTTGGGACAAAACAAAGGAAGCAACGAACCAGGACGTTTTAAATGCGATGATCGTTCATCACCCGGCAGCGTACAGTTTGCCCAATACGCGTTTCGAATACTGCAACACAAATTTCTTGTTGCTGTCGATGGTTGTTGAAAAAATAACGGGGCAACCTTTTCCGGAATATATGAAACAGCATGTTTTCGAACCGTTGGGCATGCACGATACCTACATTTTTTCTATAAAAGACACCGCACATTATGTCCCCACCTGGAGTGTGACTCAACCGTTTCCGATGGACCAGTACGACTGCACCTACGGAGACAAAAACGTATACAGCACGGTACGTGATCTTTTTTTGTGGGACAAATCATTATACGAACATACGTTTCTGAAAAAATCTACGCTCGACATGGCTTTCACGCCATTGAGCAATGAACACCGGTCCATGCACAACTACGGCCTGGCGTGGCGGCTGTTTATCAACAACGGAGACACCGTTATCTACCATAATGGTAAATGGCATGGCACCAATACTTCTTTCGTACGCCTTGTAAAAGACACTGCCACCATCATTGTACTGGGCAACAAACAAAACGGCAACATCTATCACGCAAAAGAAATGGAAACCATCTTCAATGGTAAGCAGGAGATGGATAACCTGGATGAATAATTTCGTCGCCTTACCAAATTCTGCAGCTTTTTCCGGCACCAATATTTTTTTGGTATAATCTTTTGATTAAAAGTTTAAACAAACCATTTATGGAAAATAGAACCGCAAATACCCGCGTAAATTTTTTTGAAAGCTTTGCCGCAAAAGTTACTAAGGGCGCCGGAAGTACAACCGCATTTCTTGTGGCACTGGGTTTCGTGCTCGGATGGGTCTTCACAGGGCCTATTTTTGATTATTCACAGAACTGGCAACTCGTGATTAACACCGGCACGACCATCGTGACTTTCTTAATGGTCTTCCTGATCCAGAAATCTCAGAATAAAGAATCTCTTGCGGTGCAGTTGAAATTGAATGAGCTGGTGGCAGCTCATGAATTTGCCAGTAACCGCCTTGTTGATGTAGAAAATATGACCGAAGAAGAATTGAAAGTGATCCAGAAATACTATTCGAAATTAAAAGAGTTTACAAAAAAAGAAGAAAGCCTGCAGCAATCACATTCGATCGACGAAGCCCATGAACTGCATGAATTCAAAAAAGATATGGAGGAGGAACTGCGTGATAACGTAAAGAAAAAATAACGCTGTTAAAGTCGTCAGTTTCGTCGTATTTGCGCGTGATCTCGACAATTGATAAATTTCGCATTACCATACTGATTTGTTTGAGCCGGCAAAGTGTTTCACATTTCTCATTTGTCTCTCCTATTTTTGTGCATCTTTAAACACAAAAAATTCTGCATGAGCGTATTGCTGAACAAAAATTCCAAAGTCATCGTCCAGGGATTTACTGGAACCGAAGGAACTTTTCATGCCGGCCAGATGATCGAATATGGAACTAACGTAGTAGGAGGAGTTACCCCCGGGAAGGGAGGCAGCACACATCTCGACAGGCCAGTATTCAATACGGTCGCTGATGCAGTTAAAGCAACAGGCGCCAATGTGAGCATCATATTCGTGCCACCGGCATTTGCCGCCGATGCGATCATGGAAAGTGCCGATGCAGGAATTGCACTCGTAGTTTGCATCACCGAGGGAATTCCTGTCCAGGACATGGTGCGGGTGAAAAATTATTTGCAGGGAAAACAAACGCGGCTGATCGGACCTAACTGCCCCGGCGTAATAACCGCAGAAGAAGCGAAGGTTGGGATTATGCCTGGTTTTATTTTCAAGAAGGGCAGAATAGGTATTGTGTCGAAGTCCGGGACGCTGACATACGAAGCGGCAGACCAGGTGGTGAAGGCGGGACTGGGCATCAGCACCGCGATTGGAATAGGCGGCGATCCTATCATCGGAACAACCACAAAAGAAGCGGTTGAACTTTTTATGAACGACGATGAGACTGATGGTATTGTTATGATCGGTGAGATCGGCGGCGGCATGGAAGCAGAAGCTGCGAGATGGATAAAAGACAATAACCGTAAGCCTGTTGTCGGTTTCATCGCAGGGCAAACCGCACCTCCCGGAAGAAGAATGGGGCATGCCGGGGCAATCATTGGCGGAGCCGACGATACCGCCGCAGCAAAAATGAAAATATTGAAAGAATGCGGGGTAAGTGTTGTGGCCAGTCCAGCGGATATTGGAAAAACGATAGCCGAAAAGGTTTAGTTAGCCCTACTGATGCAACCTCCGTCTCACTCACCTGATTTTTCCGCGGCATACGACCTTTCTTCAGACCCCGCAGAAACAACCTGGTAAATAAATTCAAGCATTTTCAATTGCTGATCAGCATGCCCAAACTCGGCTTCAATGTTTACATAAGAAAGCTTGACGTTGGCACAATAAACAGACAGCGATCCATCATCTGTTCGGCGAACATTGTCCTGCAGTACAACATTTAGCTTTTGCTTTCGGCATTTGTTGAAAATGTTTTCGTCGGTCGTGAAAACAAAATCGTCCTCATCCATTTTTCGATTCATATATACCCGCGACGCTTCACTTTCAAATTCTCCCCCTTTTTTGTAGCTGCTAATAGAAAAGTTTGAAGACGTGTTGTTATGCAGCGAGATGACTATACGGTATGAATGCAACTGCGACACAATTTCACTCGCGAACATTTTAACAGCGCTGTCCGCGGTAACTGAATATGGATTTAGATTGGCTTTCCGCCCGGCCCTCGTAAACATGCGGTTGGGATCAAATTGAAAAATTGAATCGTGTATAACCAGGCTGACATTTCTTGCTTCTCTTTGCTTCACATAAAATAAACTGCCTTTATTGCGTTCGAGAAATTGTCTGACGGCATTCAAAGCAGTTGTCTCGTTTGCGTGAAGATGGATGAAGGCGATCGATGCCGGACCGTCGGTATATTCTCTTTCGATCTTTGCATCACATTTTATTTCCTTGTTTTTCGGAGAAGGCTGGGCATAGCACGAACACAAGCAGAAGTATAAAGTACAACAAGAAAGAAGAGTTCTCATAAGCAGAGGAGCGGGTGAAAAGAAACAATAACAAGAAACAAATCACAAGAACCAAGAAACAAAAACCAAGAAACAAAAAACAAGAACCAAAAAGCAAAATCACAAGAACAAATCAAAAAAAACCAGGAACCAAATTGGTAGGACCTAGCTAACAAGGCCAGGCATTCCCTTAACCTAGCTCCGGATATAGCGGAAACTGCTGCATAAATTCATTCACACGTTTTCTAATGCTACTCAAACATCCATCATCATCTGCATGCGTCAGTGCGCTATCGAGATTGTCTACCACAAACCGCATATGTTCCTCCTGCATGCCGCGCGTTGTAATCGCCGGGACGCCTAATCTTATGCCTGACGTTACAAACGCCGATTTGTCATCAAAAGGTACCATGTTCTTATTCACTGTTATGTCAGCTTTACCCAGCACAGCTTCCGCTTTCTTGCCTGAAATATTTTTATTTCGCAGGTCAATCAACAACAAGTGATTATCTGTTCCGTGGCTTACGATATTATATCCCTTTTCGATGAAGACCTTCGACATAGCTTGCGCATTTTGAATGATCTGCTTTGCGTACGCGGTAAATTCATCGGTCAGGATCTCTCCGAACGAAATTGCTTTCGCTGCAATAATGTGTTCGAGCGGTCCGCCCTGTGTGCCCGGAAATACGGCCATATCAAGAACGTTGCTCATCATGCGCACATTCCCTTTATTGTCCTTTAAACCAAACGGGTTTTCAAAGTCTTTTCGCATCATTATAATGCCCCCCCTTGGCCCGCGCAATGTTTTGTGTGTTGTCGAGGTCACGATCTGGCAATGATCAAACGGATCGTTCAACAGATTTTTTGCGATCAAGCCTGCGGGGTGAGCGATGTCAGCCATTATTAATGCCCCGATTTCATCAGCGATCTTCCTGATCCGCTGATAATCCCAATCCCGGCTGTACGCACTGGCGCCGCATACGATAAGCTTTGGCTTGATCTCTTTCGCTTTTACTTCCAGCATGTCATAATCTACCGTTCCGGTTTCTCTGCCTACGCCGTAGAAATTTGGCTTGTATAATTTGCCACTGAAATTCACCGCAGAACCATGCGTAAGATGCCCGCCCATGCTTAGATCTAAACCAAGGATATCATCACCCGGCTGAAGAATCCCAAGCATAACCGCTGCATTTGCCTGCGCTCCGCTGTGTGGCTGCACATTCGCATATTCTATGTTGAAAATTTGTTTTAAACGATCGATCGCAAGTTGCTCCGCTTCATCCACCACCTCGCAGCCCCCGTAATACCTGCGCCCCGGATAACCTTCAGCATACTTGTTCGTCATCACATTCCCCATTCCCTGCATCGTTTGCAGGCTGACGAAATTTTCACTCGCTATAAGTTCGATGCCACGGCGCTGACGGTCAAGTTCCTTTTGAATGAGAGAAAAGATTGCGGTATCTTTCTGCATGCTTACAATTTTGGCAAAAGTAACAGTTAGCAGGCACTAAAGCAGCTCTTCAAACGTCATGTGGAAAATCTCAATTTAGCCTGTACATTTTGCCTGGCAGGGCGGCCAAAACACCCTGTAGTTCGAGATTCAGGATCGCAGCAGCAATGGAACTGCTGCTTAAATTACTTTGCAGGTTGAGTTGATCAATGTGGACCGTTTCCTTTTCCTTCAGGATCTCAACGAGCAGTTTTTCATCATCAGTCAATTCGACGAATAATTCCCTTTGCAATTTTTTGGTTTGTGTCTTTTCCTGCCAACCCAAACTTTCAAGCATCTCTCTTGCGTCGGTGAAAAGTATTGCCTTATTATTTTGAATAAGATAGTTGCAACCTGCGCTTTTCGAATCTGTCGTGCGGCCAGGCAATGCAAACACATCACGGTTGTAATTGTTCGCCAGTTCCGCAGTGATCATGCTGCCTCCTTTAACGGCTGTTTCGATCACGATGGTCGCATCGGCTATGCCGGCTACAATACGGTTGCGTTTTGGAAAATTGTGTTTATCCGGTTTTTCATCGTTTCGAAATTCTGTGAGCAAACCGCCGTGATGCATTATTTCTTTTGCCAAAGATTTGTGCTGGCGCGGATAGATCGTGTGCATACCGTGAGCCAACACGCCAATGGTTTCGAGACCGTTTTGCAAAGCTGCCCTGTGTGCGATCGCGTCTACTCCGAACGCAAGGCCGCTAATGATGAGAATATTTCTTTCTTTCAGATCTGCAATTATTTTCTCTGTCATCTGTTTACCATAATCCGTATTATTCCTTGTGCCAATAATGCTGATGACCTTCGGCGCGTTTAAGTCTGCGGTCCCTCGATAATATAAAAGTGTGGGCGAATCGTAGCAGTGCAATAATCGTTTCGGATAGTTAATATCGCCGATGAACAGCGGCAACAATTTGTATTTTTCAACAAACCTGATCTCGTCCTCGGCTTTCGAAAAATCATCAAACGCTTTTATCGCCGACGCCCTTACCACGCCAATGTTCTCAATTAAACCAAGTTCTTTCTTTTTCGCACGAAAAATATTTTCCGCAGTCTCATATTTCTCAACCAGGATCTTGGCCTGCACACAGCCAACATTAGGGATAAGCGTAAGTGCGATTTGGTATAAAAGGTCTTTAGGCATTGAAAAGTAATTAGTCGATGGTGTAAGGGAAACTGAAGGTAAAAAATTATTTAAGAAGGTCGATTGAAATAAAATAAAAAAGCAGGAGGCATTTACCACCTGCTTAAAAAATGAACGATTATGAAACCTATTTTAATTCGAAGATCACATTCACATCGAACTGGAGCTTGATCTTCTTAAAGTCAACGTTCATTGGAGCCGAGTTGTCGGCCTGTGCCACCATTTTGTTTGCATAATATGGCTGTGGGTACGGGGTATTCTCATTTGGATCGTTTATCGTTAAAGCCTGCCCAACATGTTCACCGATCGCTTCCGCGAGATAGCTGGCTTTTTCTTTGGCGGCCTTCACCGCCTGTATCTTTAATTGCTTTTTTAACTCCTCCATCCTGCTATGCCAAACACGGCTGATGGAAAAATTTTGTGTTGCTTCGTCATCCAGTTTATCCACAAGCTGGTCCATTTGATCAACCGTTTTCACTTTTACTTCGTAATTAATGCCGGCCTTCATATCGGGATTTTTCTTTTTGTTCTTTTGATACCACCAATAGTTACCGTCCCATCCCGAGTATCCCTGCACGACCACATCGGTATCAGCTATTCCCATACTTTTTGCTGCCGCCAGGAACTGGTTGCGTATCGTTTCAATGTCTACCTTATCTCCGTTCTTTTTGTTGTATTCGCGTAGCTCAACTTGAACATAGATCTCGTCGGGTGTAATTTCCATTTGGGCTGATCCGTTCACATTGATGGTCCGTTGTTTGATCGTGTTATCCAAAGTCTGTGCATTAAGCATCAGCATTCCAAAAGTTGCAGTGAGTGCTAA